>NZ_JAQUZF010000028.1:0-26448 GCF_028691475.1 Anaeromusa sp. | reverse complement strand
GAGCGAATGCGTAACCGCATCCTCTATCTTGCGGTTACTAAAAATAGATAGCAGCGAGAATTTGCATCCTCGCTGCCAACATTACTTTATGCTTTTACCCCAACCATTGACATAGAACCATAAAAAAGCTGTGAAAAATGCTTTAAGCATTTTTCACAGCCTATCAAGGCGCTATTTGCAGTTTTTTCCGTCTTGACCAAACATAAGCGGCATTTGCGCCAGTCCGTGCCGCCAAAGAATGGTTTGTACGATGCGCTTGGCCGCCTGGCCGTCGCCATAGGGATTGCAAGCCGTCGCCATGCGCCGGTATTCTTCGGCGTCTGCCAGCAAACTTTGAGTCTCGCTGTATATCCGTTCTTTTTCCGTGCCAATCAGTTTGACCGTCCCCGCTTCCACTGCCTCCGGGCGTTCCGTTGTGTCACGCAGCACCAATACCGGTTTGCCCAAGGAAGGAGCTTCTTCTTGAATGCCGCCGGAGTCGGTCAGCACCAAATACGAGCGAGCCATCAAATTAGCAAACGGCTGGTATTCCAAGGGGTCAATCAAATGCACTCTTGCAATTCCGCCCAGCTCCTGGCGCACCACTTCGCGCACTTTGGGATTGCGGTGCACCGGAAACACTACTTCTACATCTGGAAATTCTTCCACAATTTGACGTAAAGCTTGATATACATGCCGCATAGGCTCGCCCAGATTTTCTCGGCGATGCGTCGTCAGCAGCACAACCCTCTGCCGCTGATAATCAATTCGAGACAACAGTTCGTCTTCGAATACATAATCGTCCTGCACGGTATTCAATAAAGCGTCTATGACCGTATTGCCGGTAATAAAAATATCGTCCTTTGTCACCGCTTCTTCTTGTAAGTTGGCAGCAGACGTTTTAGTAGGGGCAAAATGCAAATCTGCCAGCGAACCGGTCAGCTTACGATTCATTTCCTCAGGATAGGGTGAATACTTGTTGCGAGTCCTCAGGCCTGCTTCCACGTGGCCGACCGCAATTTGATGATAAAAAGAGGCCAACGCCCCCACAAAGGTAGTTGTTGTATCGCCATGCACAAGCACCAAATCCGGCTTCGCTTCCGCAAGCACTGTATTTAAGCCGTTTAAAGCCCGCCCTGTAATATCAAAAAGCGTTTGCCCTTGAGCCATGATATCCAAATCATAATCCGGCTTAATGGCAAATAAATCCAATACTTGATCCAACATTTCCCGATGTTGGGCGGTAACCGCCACTACCGGTTCAATGTGCGCTGAGTGCTTTTGCAGTTCCAGCACCACCGGCGCCATTTTTATGGCCTCCGGCCGTGTGCCGAATACGGTCATTACCTTGATGCGTGACATAGTCCAGCTCCTTATTTCTCAGTTTAGATGGCGGCAACGCATTTCAGGCTTGCCGCCGCAATTCGATAAACGAAGACGGGCCCGAAAGCCCGTCAAAATAACGAAACCATGTAATTTTTAGGAATGACTGTGCGACGACTCTCCCGAAGAAAGCACACCTAGGCGGCGAGCTCCGTAACAGGCAATCCCCAACAAGGAAACTACAATCACAAAACCCAGGACATAACTGACTTCGGTCAACACAATCGCGCTTACGCCTAAACAACCGCTAATAGCATACATCAAGAGCACTGCCTGCTTCTGACTAAGGCCCAGCGCCAAAAGGCGATGATGCAGATGGCCTTTGTCCGGCTTGAAAATCGGCTGTCCATTCGTGTAGCGGCGAATAATCGCAAAAGCAGTATCCAAAATAGGCAGCCCCATCGCCACAACCGGCACAATCAGAGCAATCGTCGCAGCGCTCTTCACCGTTCCTAAAACGGAAATGCCTGCCAGCATAAAGCCCAAAAACATACTGCCTGTGTCGCCCATAAAAATCCGAGCCGGATTAAAATTGTAATGCAAAAAACCAAGGGCGCTGCCGGCCAATGCCGCCGTCAGTATCGCCACAACCCAAATGTTTTGCTGCAAAGCCACCAACAGAATGGTCACCGCCGCAATACTGGAAACCCCTGCAGCCAAGCCGTCTAGGCCATCGATCAAATTCACAACATTGATCATGCTGACAGTAAACAACACTGTAAACGGAACCGAAAACATCTCCAAATAGAGCATTTCTTCGCCAAAAGGATTGCTAAGCCAATCAATGCGCACATTAAAGCCGACCATAACCAAGGCCGCCGCAATTTGCCCTATCAATTTGACTCTGGCGGAAAGCGGCTTCATATCATCGACAATGCCAACCATCACGATCACCGTGCCGCCAATTAACAGGCCCAAAATCTCACGGCTGACATGCATGCTGGCCAAAACAGCAAATACGAAACCCGCAAAAATAGCCAATCCTCCCATACGCGGGATCGGACTTGTGTGCACTTTGCGAGCATCCGGCGCATCCATGGCGCCTGCCTTAACTGCCAATTTCATCACCTGAGGCGTCAACAGATAAGTAACAAACAAAGCAACCACAAAAGCCAACATATATGTCGGCATAGTATATGCACCTCTTTTTCTTACACTTGCACAATCTTTTTCTATTGTAGCCCAGCCTCTGCGCCTTGTCAAATAGCTTCTACAAGCGGCAATAGCCTTTGCGGCAAAGCTTGCGCACATGCCGCTCCACAGCCTGTTTTAGATCCACTTGATAGCGCGCTGCTAAAATATACATCATCGTAAAACAGCATTGCGCCACATCTAAAAGTTCCAAGGCGCACCCATGCGCCGCTTCCAAATCGGAAAGGTCCGCAGTTTCGCCTGAAGCTCCCTGCCGTTTGCCAAGAAATTGCGTCAGTTCTCCTAATTCCTCTTGAATTTTGCAAACCGTCCGCAACAGATCCACTTCCGGAAGCTCCAACTGCGGCAAGGCCATGTACTTAAACCGACCTTTGGTGAAAATCGCATAGCTCAAGGCATGATCAAATGCATAGCCTTTCGCATCCAATTTTTCCAAATGCGCATCAATCAATGGATCAATGTAAACGCCTTGCATTTCTTCCATCACAAAAATCATGGTCACACAGGTTTGGGCCACATCCAGCAGCTCTCCCACCACTTCCGCCAGCAGCGTTGGGTCATCTGGTTTTTGCCCCAACTGTAAAATAGCCCGGGAAAGCTCGCCAGCTTCCTCCACCAGCTTCAGCAACGTGGAGTGCGGCGTTGGCTGCAAACCATCCAGTTTTGGCAAGGCAATCGTCGTTACCATGACAGCCTCCTTATTTGGCATCAGCCACTAACACCCGGTTAGTATCCGTCTGCAACAACACTCGCTCCGCCTTGCCCACCAACGATTCTATCGTGTCGTTCACATCCGCCACTGCCCCGCAAACAATCACTTCCAGCGGAAGCTCTTGACTATTAAAGGTCGGCTGAATTTGCGCCAACAAGGTACGAATCCGCTCTGCTAAGAGCAGCAGCAAACTCTTCTTGCCATTGTAGCAAAGGATAAAAAAGGTAGCGCTTTGCCAACGCACGACGATATCGGTCCCTTCCAGCAAAGACGCAACTGTTTTTCCTACTACCTGCAAAAGATGATCGCCTGCTATATGTCCATATAACTCATTTACTTCTTTCAAATTATGAAGCTGCACTAACAGCATGCCGGCCGGCACATTCGTCTGTTGCATCTCCGCTAAAGCCGCCCCCAGCTTCATTTCCCCGTAAGGTCGGCTAAAAGTACTGCTGACACTGTCAAAATAAGCCATTTTTGCCAATTGCACTACTTGTTCCTTGTTGTAACCCTGCTGTTTCTGTCGAAAGAGTAAGCAGGCCCCCAATTGCAAGCCCAAGGGATCATAAAGAGGAAACGCCGTCGTTTCCACTGCCAGCAAGTGTCCTTTTTTATGGGGCAGCGTTCCTTGCACTACGCGGCTTTCCTGACGCTGCAGTAAAAGGCCGGATAAGCGCGATAATTCCACCGTACGCTCCATGCCCAAAAGTCCCTGCAACAACACGGCCGGGCATGGCCGCCCCAGCAATTCATTTCCCTGGTAACCGCTTAAGAGCTCCGCACTTCTGTTCCAATGAATTAAGGCTCCTTCCATATCCAACATGCACACCCCGTCGCCCACGGAAGCCAATAGTTGCTGTAATGACGTTGCGGAAAGAAACATGCCTGCACCTCCTTTGAAATTTCAGGCCGATTCTTCTTTCCTCCGGCCTATCTATACTTTATTCTTCTTGTTTCACTGCTTGTTCGGTTGGCACTTGCGCTTCTGTCAACAAGGCTGCTGACAACTCGTCCGGATAGCCGTCTAGATAGACAATCCTTGAAATTCCTGCATTAATAAGCATCTTCGTACAAACCGAACAAGGATGATGCGTACAATATAAAATAGCTCCTTCGATGGCCACGCCATGCAATGCAGCTTGAATAATCGCATTCTGCTCCGCGTGCAAGCCGCGGCAAAGCTCGTGCCGCTCTCCAGAAGGAATGCCCATCGTTTCTCGCAAACAGCCAATTTCCCCGCAATGCTTCAATTTTTGCGGCGCTCCATTATAACCGGTAGCCAGCAAGCGCCGGTCCTTCACCAAAACAGCCCCCACCTGGCGGCGCAAGCAAGTAGAGCGCTTAGCCGCTACTTGAGCCATCTCCAAAAAATATTCATCCCAATTGGGTCTTCGTAATTGCTTCATAATATATCCCCTGTTTTTAAGTTCTTTTATAGCATGGGCTTAGATTCTCCAAAACCTAAGCTCTTTCCTGCCAACTTTGCGCTTATCTTTTCAAGTGAAGAAGAATAGAGAACGGAACTCAGAGTAACAGAGGAAACAGAGAAAGGCCAGAGAATGCGGGACTTGAACAAGAGTCGCGGGAGAATCAGAGGGTACGCAGGAGGGTTACGAAGGTACTGAATTCTATTTTTGCCTCCGTACCCCGTGACCCTCATTCGTTCCCTCCCGCGACTCCGGTTCTCTTGTTCAATCTTGTGTTCCCCACAAAAAAGAAGCTGCCTATAAGGCAGCCTCCGCAATTTTATTTGGTTCCGAAAATACGATCACCGGCGTCGCCGAGGCCAGGGATAATATAACCATGGTCATTTAGGCACTCATCTACTGCCGCCGCGTAAATTTCCACGTCAGGATGTGCGTCATTCACAGCTTGTACGCCTTCCGGCGCAGCTACCAGGCACATGAGCTTGATGTTTCTAGCGCCATGCTTTTTCACCAAATCGATGGCCGCGACGCACGAACCGCCGGTAGCCAGCATCGGATCAATCACGATCATATCCCGCTCCTGCACATCCGTAGGCAGCTTGCAGTAGTATTCTACCGGCTGCAGCGTCTGCGGGTCACGGTACAGGCCCACATGCCCCACGCGAGCGGCAGGAATGATTTTGAGTACGCCGTTTACCATGCCCAAACCGGCGCGCAAAATCGGAATAACCCCCATCTTTTTGCCTGCGAGCACTTTGGCTTTGCATTTGGCCACTGGAGTCTGTATTTCCACTTCTTCCAGATTCAAATTGCGTGTCAGCTCATAGGTCATTAGCATCGCAATTTCGTCGAGTAACTCACGGAATTCCTTAGTTCCGGTCGTCACGTCGCGAATATGGGTCAGTTTGTGCTGAATCAAGGGATGATCAATAACTTTTACTTGCATGAATGGTCCTCCTTATTACTCTGCATATAAAGGATATTTGCTGCAAAGCGCCGCAACACGCCGCCGCGCCTCGTCCTTGCTCTCTTCGGAGTCAGGATTTTGCAATGCCAACGCGATAATCGCGCCGACTTCGCGGAAATCGTCTTCTAGAAAGCCCCGACTGGTCAGCGCCGGCGTACCAATGCGCACGCCGCTGGTCACAAAAGGACTGGCAGGATCAAAGGGGATAGTGTTCTTATTTACCGTTACGCCCACATCATCCAGCAGCCGTTCCGCTACCTTGCCGGTCAGGTTCTGAGCGCGCACATCCACCAACATCAGATGGTTATCTGTGCCGCCAGATACCAAGGTAAAGCCTTGGGCCATCAGTTCCGCCGCCAACGCTTTGGCATTTTTCACAATCTGCTTCTGATAGGTCTTGAATTCATCGCTCATGGCTTCTTTGAAGGCCACAGCTTTAGCCGCAATGACATGCATCAACGGACCGCCCTGAATACCAGGGAAAATGGCTTTGTTAATGGCAGGCCCCATGGCAGCGCTGCAGAGAATCAAACCGCCGCGCGGTCCCCGCAGGGTTTTATGGGTTGTCGTCGTCACGATGTCCGCATGACCAACCGGCGACGGATGCTCGCCTGCCGCTACCAAGCCGGCAATATGAGCCATATCCACCATGAGCAGCGCATCTACGCTGTGCGCAATGGCCGCCATCCGTTCAAAGTCAATGATGCGCGGATAGGCGCTGGCGCCGGCGACTACCATCTTGGGGCGGTGCTCTTTGGCCAGTTTTTCCAGTTCATTATAATCAATACGGTGCGTCTCAGCGTCAACACCATAAGGAACTACATTAAAATACACGCCCGACAAATTTACCGGACTGCCATGGGTCAAATGGCCGCCATGAGACAAATTCATGCCCAAAAGGGTATCGCCATGTTTAAGCAAAGCAAAATAGACAGCCGTATTCGCCTGGGCTCCTGAGTGAGGCTGCACATTAGCAAACTCAGCGCCAAAAAGTTCTTTGGCCCGGTCAATAGCCAATTGCTCTACAACGTCTACATGCTCACAACCGCCATAATAACGCTTGCCGGGATAACCTTCGGCGTATTTATTGGTCAAAACTGAACCTTGGGCTTCCATCACTGCCTGGGAAACAAAGTTTTCCGAAGCAATCAATTCCAGCTTGTTTTGCTGCCGTCCTTTTTCTAGCGCAATGGCTGCGGCGATTTCCGGATCTACTGTCTGCAAATAGTTCATGTTTTTTGCCTCCTTTATTTGTCCAATCCGTCTGCAGGACGGTTATATACAGCCCGACAGCCTCCTATCAGTTTGGGACGCGTCCGGGCAGCCACCACATTCGTTTCTCCAATACGGTTGTTCTTCAGCCGCAGGGGTACTGCTACACGTTTTAAATGCATGCCAATCAGCGTATTGCCGATGTCCAAGCCGGCATCCGCCTGGAGTTCCTCCACCACAGCAGGTTCTACAAATTGAAGCATGCCTTGCGCCGCTAAAGCGCCCCCAGCCGTAGGTACCGGAAAAACCGACACTTCCGCCAAACCAAGCTGCTTCAACACGGCTCTTTCCACAACCAACGCCCGGTTTAAATGCTCACAACACTGAATGGCTAATGCCATCTTTTCCCGCTCGGCCACTCGGCGCAGTCCTATCAGCAGCGCCTGCGCCGCTGCTTGCGAGCCAGCCGTACCAATCGTACAGCCAATTACCTCGCTGGTACTGCAGCCAATTACAATCAAGGAACCTGGTTGCAATTCCCCTTGGACAATGAGTTCCTGCATCGCCGCTGCCGCCTGTTCTTCTATGGCCGCCTCCATATGCTCCGCCTCCCGTGTATCCTCACCTACTTACAAACTGCCAGACATCCCTAAGTACTATTTCTCCAGAGCGCTGATTTTTTCCACCCGCCGTGCATGACGCCCGCCGGCAAATTCCGCTTCCAGCCAGGTTTGGACAATCATTAGAGCCAAGCCGGAACCGATCACCCGCTCGCCAAGAGCTAGGATGTTTGCATTATTGTGTTCCCTAGACATCCGCGCGGAAAATACGTCGCCGCACAAGGCAGCACGTACGCCAGGCACTTTATTGGCTGCAATGGATATGCCAATACCGGTACCGCAAATTAAAATGCCGCGCTCAAATTCTCCCGCGGCCACCTTTTCTCCCACTGTCTGGGCAATATCCGGATAATCTACGGATGCGGTGGAGTACGTCCCAAAATCCGTATGCTCCACACCCTGCTGCCGCAGATAGTCCTTAATTTCCTCTTTAAGCCGAAAACCGCCATGATCGCTGCCGATCGCAATTTTCAAATTCATTCCCTCCTTCTGCCAACAATCATTCGTTTTTTTCGCCAATACTTGCTTTTTTCCTGCCAGAAATTTTATTTTCTCCCATGCCTTGCCCAAAAGCCGTTCCAGTTCCAAAGCACAGGCAGCATATACTTTTTCCTCACCGCCGTACGGATCACTGATGTCGCCATTTTCTCCCGCATACTCGCGAAGCGTATAAATACGCCCCTCCTTCGCTTCCGGCGCAGACAGCAACAGTCGCTTATGCTGTGTGGTCATAGTTAAAATCAAATCATAAGACGCAAGATCCATTCTGGTCAAAAGCGCCGCCTGATGTTCTTGACCAGACAAGCCTTTTTGCCTCAATACGGCTTGCGCCGGCGCTGACATAGGTTCTCCCGCTGCAGCCATCAAGCCAGCGGACGCTACCGCCACAAGACTCTCCGCGCCAGCTTCGCATATTTTCGCTTGCAGCAGCGCCGCCGCCATCGGGCTGCGGCAAGTGTTTCCCGTACAAACCATCAAGACTCGCACCATGTCTATTCTCCTTTTGCAAAGCGGCGTACGCGCTGACCGGCGGCTTTGCGCAACCGATTCATCACCGCTTGCCCCAAACCAGCTTCCTCGACGCCTTCCGCCAAAATGCTGCGCACTGGCAGCGCGTCAAAGCGCCGCAACGCGGCAAATAAACCTGCCGCCAAAGTCTGCGGACGCCTGCGCTGTCCATAGGTGATCACTCTAGACGAAGCCGGCAAGCGTTCCGCCAGCTCCTCCGTCACCAAAAAGCCGGTTTCCTCGGCCGTATCCTGCTGCCAAGCCTCCAAAAAGGCCTGAGCTACCAAGTCTGCAGGCCCTTCCCAGACCTCCACAGCCGCTTTGGGCGCATAATGACGATACTTCATACCCGGCGCCTTGGGAATCGCAACCTTAGCTCCAGCCAAGGCCGGGTCCAACTGCAGATTTGGAATGACCTCTCGCAGCGCTTCCACCGTCAAACCGCCTGGTCGCAGCAGCATCGGCACCTCACCGCTAAGATCCACTACAGTAGACTCCAAGCCTACCGCACAAGGGCCGCAGTCTAAAATGGCATCGATGCGACCATGCAAGTCCTCCCAGACAGCCTCCGCCGTTGTCGGACTTGGCTTGCCAGAGGTATTGGCGCTGGGTCCTGCCATAGGCACGCCCGCCTGGCGGATCAATTCGCGAGTCACCGCGGTTGCCGGCATACGCACAGCTACCGTATCCAGGCCGCCTGTAACCACATCAGGAACGCGGAAGCTCCTCGGCAAAATCATCGTCAACGGTCCCGGCCAAAACCGCTCCGCTAGCTTTCTAGCTAGGGGCGTAATCTGCTGCACCAACGGTTCCCAGGCTTCTAAGTCGGCAACATGCAAAATCAAAGGATTGTCCGAGGGTCTTCCTTTCGCCCGATAAATCGAAGCGGAAGCCTCCGCATCCAAACCGTTAGCTCCCAATCCATATACGGTCTCCGTGGGAAAAGCCACCAGCTTGCCTTCCCGAAGCAGCTGTGCTGCCGCCGCAATGATTTTCAGATCCGGCTTTTTCGCATCCACCCGCCACCACAACGTTTCTTTTTTTAGGGTATCCATTATCTACTCAGCTCCCTTGCTTGCGCAAAGCCACAACTCGCTCAATGCCGGCGTAGTCCGGTAAAATGGCCTCCACCTGCCAACCAGACTGCTCCCCCAATTGCGCTACCTCTTTTGCTTGTCCGCTGCCAACTTCCAGCAGGAGCCAGCCGCCGGCGCATACATAAGCACCGCCTTCTCGCACCAGTCGCCGATAAAAATCCAAGCCATCCGAGCCTCCAGCCAGCGCCATCCGCGGCTCACAGTGCACTTCCGGCTGCAAACCCTCAAGGTCCGCTTCGGAAATATATGGCGGATTGGAAACAACGGCATCAAACTGCCGCCCTTCCACAGGCGCAAATAGATCTCCTTCGTAAAGCTGCAGCCTTGCTTCTACCTCATGGCGCTTGGCGTTTTTCCGCACCATTTGCGCAGCTCGCGGCGACAATTCCACCGCTGCAGCCTGCCACTCCGGTTGCCGTTTCAGCAAACTGATCACCACGGCGCCGCTTCCAGGTCCAATCTCCAAAATACGCGCCTGCGAAACCTCCTTCAAGCGAGCCTCACAAGCCTCCACCAACAGCTCCGTATCCGGCCGAGGCACCAAAACATCGGGAGAAACCGCAAATTCCAAGCCCATGAATTCCTTACAACCCAAAATGTACGCTACAGGCTCTCTTGCCGCCCTACGCAGCACCAGTGCCCGAAAAGAGGCCAGCTCTTCCGGCAGCAAGGGCTGATCAAAACGCACATATAAGTGTAACCGGTCCATGCCGAGGACATGGGAAAGCAGTACTTCCGCATCCAAACGCGCTTGGTCGACGCCTTTGTCCGCAAAGTACTGCTTGGTCCAGGACAGAACGCGGCCTATAGTCCAGCGATCCTTGTCCACGTCCATTCTCACTCCATTTGTTTCAATTTCTCGCTCTGCTCCGTAGCAATGAGCGCCTCAATCAATTCTTCCAGCTCGCCGTTGAGCACAAAGTCCAACTTATGCAGCGTCAAGCCAATACGATGATCGGTCACGCGCCCTTGAGGAAAATTATACGTCCGAATGCGCTCGCTGCGATCGCCTGTGCCAACTTGGCTTTTCCGGTCCGCCGCCACCGCCGCATGCTGCTCTGCTTGCGCTTTTTCCAGCAGCTTAGCGCGCAGCACCCGCATGGCCTTCTCTTTATTTTTCAGCTGAGACTTTTCATCCTGGCAGGTAACCACTACGCCCGTGGGCAAATGGGTAATCCGAATGGCCGACTCCGTCTTGTTAACGTGCTGACCGCCGGCGCCGCTGGCGCAATAGGTGTCAATTTTCAAATCGTTTTGATTCACATCGATGTCTACTTCTTCCGCTTCCGGCAAGACCGCCACCGTCACGGTTGAAGTATGAATCCGGCCGCCCGACTCGGTCACAGGCACACGCTGCACCCGATGCACACCGCTTTCGAACTTCAGGCGGCTGTAAGCGCCGTCGCCGTCAATGACAAAAACGATTTCCTTGTAGCCGCCCAAATCGGACGGGTTTCCGTCCAAGACTTCCGTGCGCCAACCCCGGCCTTCAGCATAGCGTGTGTACATGCGAAACAGATCGCCTGCAAAGAGCGCCGCCTCATCGCCGCCGGCGCCGCCGCGAATTTCCACAATAACGCTCTTTTCGTCATTGGGATCTTTGGGCAGCATCAGTACGCGGAGCTCCTGCTCCATCTCCGGCAGCTTGCTTTGATGTTCCTCCATTTCGGCCTTGGCCAGCTCCCGCATTTCAGCATCGCTTTCCTCCGCCAAAATTTCCCGGGCTTCCGTCACCGCCTGCAGCGTCTCCTTATACGTACGAAACGCCGTAATCAAGGGAGTCAGTCTAGCATGGGCCCGGGTGTGCTGCTGCCAACGCTGCATGTCCGCCATCACATTCGGATCGCTGATCATGGCTTCCAATTCCTGATATTTATCTTCAATTGCCTGCAATTTTTCCAGCATGAACCTGCATTCGCTCCTTCTATTCCTTAACTCTTACGCAATCTGCGCTTTTCAGCCTGCCGCAGGCTCGTTCTCTTTTTCTTTTACTGTCGGTTCTTGTTCCGGAAGCACCGCTTGCAGCGCCGCAATGGCCACTTCAATCTGCGAGTCATCCGGCTGACGAGTAGTCAGCTTTTGCAGCCACATACCCGGCAGCACAATGGCGCTCACCAACGCCTGCTCGCCGACGTGGCGCCCGGCGTAGCGAATGATTTCATAGGCAATTCCGGCGACCACCGGCAGCAGCACAATCCGCGAGGTAATGCGCAGCCATAAATCAGGCCAGCCTAAAAAGGCAAAAAGCAGAATACTGACCACCATGACGATTAAGAGAAAATTCGTCCCGCATCGCGGATGCAGCGTGCTATGACGCCGTACATTCTCCACCGTCAGCTCTTCGCCTGCTTCATAGGCGTAGATGGTCTTATGCTCCGCACCATGGTACTGAAACACCCGTTGAATGTCTTTCATCGAAGAAATAGCCGCTACGTACCCAAAAAACAAAATCAACCGCAACGCGCCTTCCAGCAAATTGAGCCAAACCGGATCCGTCACGGCTTCATGAATGTATTTAGCCGCAAAAGTTGGCAGCACAACAAACAAGCCAATAGCCAGCACAAAAGAAACCAGCATCGTCAGCACCAGCTCTTTGGTGCTCAGTTGCTCTTCTTCCTCCCCGGCAGCTTGCGCCGAAAAGGACAGCGCCTGCAAACCGTAAACCAAGGATTCCAGCAAAGCCACCGTACCGCGTACAAAGGGCAGCTTTAAAAGCGGATACCGCTCGTTGATAGAAGAAAAAGGTTCTTTTTTTAATTCAATACCGCCGTCAGGCCGACGGACCGCCGTAGCCAGGTAGCCCGGGCCGCGCATCATCACGCCCTCAATGACAGCCTGACCGCCAATTGTCGGCTTCTTACTCATAGGAATCTCCTTTATACAAACAGGTGCTAATTATAACTGTAGCAGAGCATCGCTGCTCTGCTACAGAATTGCGTCCTATTACTTTCCGTAACGCTTGTTGAATTTTTCGATCCGACCGCCAGCCGTAATATTACGCTGCTGACCGGTGTAAAAGGGATGGCATTTGGAGCAAACGTCCACGCGCAATTCTTTTTTCACCGAGCCGGTCATGAAGGTGTTCCCGCAACCGCAGGTCACTTTCACTTCCTGATAATCCGGATGAATTTGTTCTTTCATCGAAGCATACACCTCTCTTTACCCTAGGGATTGAGTCATCGCCAAACAAAATCAGCTGATTGTACCCGATTAGTATAGCATAGTCAATAGAGAAACCGCAAGATCCTTCCCTCTATTTTTCCATATCAATCTCCTGCGTTTTTCACATAATGGCTGAAACTGCCCAGCACCAAGCCGGGGAATCGTTTCGCCACCTGACGCAAAAAGGCCGGTACGCCAATCGGCTCCGCTTCTTGCGGCGGCAGCGTCTCCAGCAGCCAGTCCGGGTCAATATTAAGATTGCGCAGTTGGATCATATCCACGCCGGTTCGTTCTAAAAAGCCTTCCCACGCCTCTACCTCTTCGGGGCGGTCATTAAGCCCCGGGAAGAACAGCATATTTAGCGACACATAGACGCCCTTAGCCTTAGCGTAACGAATGGATTCTTCCACGTCTTGGAGCGTGTAGTTTTCCGCTCGGTAATACGCTTGGTAGACGCCTTCGCGAGCGCTGATAATACTGACGCGCATGCTGTCGAGACCCGCGTCGACAATGGCTTTAATCCCCTTGGTGCAGCCGGCATTGGTATTGATATTAATCTGACCTTTGCTGCATTGCGCGCGAATCTGCCGCATAGCCGGGGCAATTCGCTCGTAGGCCAAGGCCGGTTCGCCTTCACAACCTTGACCAAAGCTGATAATCCCGTCAGGCGCTGTTTCTAAATGATATAAACCAACCTGGGCAATTTCCTCTGCTGTGGGCGCAAAAGCAATACGGCTTTGCGGCGACGGACAGCACTCGGCCGGCTGCAGCGAAATGCAGCCTAGACACTGCGCATTGCACGTGGGCGAAGTAGGAATTCCCGCTTCCCAGCGGCGGTAAAACAGATTCTGCGCCGTACAGCAGTGCCATTTCAGCGAGCAATCTCCCAATTGCTTCACGATCCGGTTTTGCGGCAGCGCTGCCGTAACCGCCTTCACTTTTTTCCGCAAGTCTTTGGTATTGTAGCGATAAGGATGCCATTTCTCATTATCGTCGCCCGGCACCGCCGCCACAACCAGCGCGTCTCCCTTTAGCGCTACTGCCGCATAGCCAAAAAGCGGCAATAACGGAGCGTTTTCTTCCCGTTCAAAGGCAGGCACAAGCGTACGCGTATACCCCATCGGCAAAATGGCGGCAACCGCCAACAACCCCGGACCCAACCGCTCCACTTGCCCAGCCTCATTCATTGTAACCGCCCGTCGCCCTGGTAACAGACATAGTTCCGCGCCTTCCGGCAGCGGCATGACTTCATCCTCTCTGAGCAAACGCTGTAGCACGCCATGTCGTGCTACAGCCGCCTGCCCCGGCGCGTCAAAGATTTCTCCATCCGGAGCGGCATATAATGCTGTAAGCATGCTTTCGTTCTCCTTTATCTGGTTCTGCAGCCATTATATCATGTTCCACTCGCTACAGCATGACTTTGCCATGCATAATTACTGCCCGATTATTGCGTCTTTTTCCTTTTCTTTTTTCATAGCATTCGTTACAATTAAATAAAGCAAAGAAATTTGAATGCGAGGTGGATACACATGGCAAACAAAAAATTAATGTTGGCTTATGACGGTTCCGAACACAGCCAGCGAGCGTTAGATTGGGCGCTGGACCTCAATGCGCAATTACTGTACGAATTGGAAATCGTCACGGTAATTCCGCCATTTCCCAGCCTCTTCGCGGATTTTCCGACCGATACGTATGCTTTAATGGAAGTCAACCGTAAAAACGGCCAGACCATGTTGGAGCGAGCAGCCGCCCATTGCCTAGAACGCGGTCAAACGACTACGACAGCTCTCTTAGAAGGACATATTGTCGATACCTTGATTGAACATGCCACCGAAGGCGGCTTCACCTTTTTAATCAGCGGTACCCGCGGCGCAGGCGGCTTTGAAGGCCTGCTGCTCGGCAGCGTGGCCCACAAGCTTGTAACCTATTCGCCCATCCCGGTGCTCATCGTTAAGTGAGCTAAGGCAAGGCTTGAACAAGAGTCGTGGGAGGGCTTACGAGGAGGAACGGAACTCAGAGTAACAGAGAAAGGCCAGAGTAAGCAGAGGGTTCAAATTTAAAACCTTTAAAAACCACTCTCTGTTTCTCTCAAATTTCGTCCTCCTCTGTCGTTCCCTCCTGTAACTCCGGTTCTCTTGTTCGTTTTTTATCTTCTCTGGCTTTTCTCTGGCTTTTCCTCTGATCCTCTGTGTAAAACGTCCGCCTTCAAACGTACCCCTCAAAAAAGCAGGCCGCCGGCAAATGCCGACGGCCTGCTGAGCCAATACTGCTATTAAATGCTAATTTTTGCGCCCAAAAGCTCTACGAAGGCGCGCAGCCATTCCGGATGGTTAGGCCAGGCTTGAGCGGTAACCAACTGCCCGTCCGTCACAACCGGAGCATCCTCCCAAAAAGCGCCCGCCAAGCGGCATTCTGCGGCGCAAGCCGGATAAGAGGTTACTTTTTTACCGTTCATCACTTCACAAGCCGCCAAAAGCTGAGGTCCATGACAAATAGCAGCCACAGGCTTGCCTTGCGCAAAAAACTCTTTCACAATGGCAATGGCCTGAGGATACATGCGCACATATTCTGGAGCGCGGCCTCCCGGAACCACCAGACCCACAAAATCAGCTGCCTTTACGCTTTCCAACGCTGCGTCAACCGGAATACGGTGACCGGTCAGCTCCACGTATGTATCCAGCCCGATGAAATCATGTACAACCAATTGCAGCGTTTCGCCGACTTTTTTATTAGGAGCAACAACAACCACTTCGTACCCCAGCATTTGCAATGCTTGCTGCGGAACCTTTACTTCGTAATCTTCCGCACAATCTCCCGCCAAAAGCAAAATCTTTTTCACAGCCCATGCCCTCCTTCAGGTTATACACTTAGAATCAGACAGTTTTTTCTGTCTTTTCATTTGATTCGCTCTTGGGCAGTTATCTCCTGCAGCATTGCAAAATAATCCTATTTCTTTACAAAACATTCACATGAATTACTAAGGAGGACCTAATATGCGTTCGGATTTACTTTTAAAGCTCACACAAACTCATCTTAAAAACCAAGACGGCCCCTGGGAAAACGTTTCCCTTACCGGCCCACATGATCTTATTTTAATTCGTCTTTGCCAAGCTCAGCAAAAGCAGCAAGGTTTTTCAGCCATCACTGCCGCTGCCTTAGGTTTTGATCCTCGCATCTTCTCCATGGCCTTAAAGCACTTAGAAAAGCAAGGCTATCTGGAAGGCGTCGTCTACACCTACCAGGAGGATAGCCCCTACCCTGCCGAAGTGGACTTATCCCTAGCGCACGTTACCGCCGCTGGCGAAGCCTATGAAAAAAAGCTGGGATAACCCCAGCTTTCAGCGATTGAATCGATTCATCGCGTTCGACATGCCCAACTTCAAAATTCCTTCTACGGCATCCGCCGCTTTTTCCAAGGCAGCGTTCAAGTCTTCTTGTTCCTCTTGGTGAAAGCGGCTTAGTACATAGTCCGGCACCGCCCAGCCGACCGGGGGACGACCAATGCCCAGCCGAACCCGATTGAACGCATCCTGCCCCAAATGGTACAGGAGCGATTCAATCCCCCGATGCCCGCCGCTGCCGCCCTTCATCCGCAGGCGCAGCTTGCCTGTGGGCAAATCCATATCATCATAGATTACAATGATGTCTTCCATTGGCACTTTATAAAAACGCGCCAGAGGAGCCACCGCCTCGCCGCTCAAGTTCATATAGGTCTGCGGCTTAACAAGAAGCATCACCTCGCCATCACGACGCGCTTCCAAGACTTCTGCATTATCTTTAAAACGCCAGGTTCCTTCCCAGCGCTTAGCCAGTTCGTCCAATACCAGCCAGCCAATGTTATGCCTGGTTTCACTATATTCTCTGCCTGGATTCCCCAAGCCGACAATCAACTTCAACGTGCTTCCCCCGATCGACCTAATAAAGTTTCTACGGTCACAAAATGATAGCCTTGCGCCTGCAGCTCCGGTATGATCCGCCGCAGCGCCGCTACGGTCTGCGAACGATCTGCTTTACTGCTCAAACCTTCGCCGTCATGGAGCAAAATAATCGCTCCCGGCTTAACCTGCTCCAGGGTGCGCCTGGCAATGGTTTCCGCATTAATGCGCTCCCAGTCCCAGCTCATAACAGACCAATCAATAATACGCATCCCCCGTTGGTTGACAGCATGCAGGACCGCTGCATCGCGAAAACCATGAGGCGGGCGAAAAACCGTCGGTTTGACCCCGGCAGCCGCAAAAATTGCTTGATTGGTATGATCCAGTTCCTCCGCCAACTCTTCCCGGCTGGATTTTAGCAAGTCCGAATGGCGAAACGTATGATTTCCCAGCTGATGCCCTTCCTGGGCCAAACAAGCCGCCAGCTCCGGATAGCGCTCTACATTTTGTCCCAAAAGAAAAAAAGTAGCTGTCACGCCATATTCATGTAGAATTTGCAGCACTTGCGGCGTAAAGACCGCATCCGGTCCATCGTCAAAGGTCAACGCCACTAATTTATCGGATGTTCCTTTTTGCGAGCAAACCGTATGAAAAAAATCTGCCTCCGGCAAGATAGTACAGGCGAACGTCCCCATAAGGGCGACGCAAGCCAGACCTGCCAGCACCAGGCCGCCATGGCGCAGCCGCTTTTCCCCCCAGCCTTTATACTCCAAGATCAAACCGAGTACGATAAGCGCAGTCAACCAACCAGCCAAATCCTCCATACGCCAAAACAAACCGTCCACGCTCTTGCCTCCTGCATGGCTAGCCGCCATACGTAAAATAGAGATTGAATAAGATATAGAGAAAACAGAGTAAACAGAGGATCCTCTTCCCCTCTGCCAACTCTGTTTTCTCTTATTTTAAAGAGTCTTTTCTCAGTCAAACAAGGAGCTGACCGAAAGCTGCTTATAAATACGAATCATGGCTTCTCCAAACATAGGCGCCACCGACAGCACTTTAATTTTATCCAATTTCTTTTCCGGCGGCAAGGGGATCGTATTGGTAATAATTAATTCCTCAATATTAGAGTCCTTAATGCGCTGTACCGCTGGCGGGCTCAGCACGGCATGGGTGCAACAAGCCAAAACCGACTTAGCGCCCAAACGCTGCAGCGCTCTGGATCCTTCCGTCAGCGAGCCGGCCGTATCGACAATATCGTCAACCATGACTGCATTTTTGCCGTCAATATTGCCAATCAGGTTCATTACTTCCGCCACGCCCGGCATCGGACGGCGCTTTTCAATAATGGCAATCGGCGCATGCAAGCGGTCTGCCAACTGGCGCGCCCGTGTTACCCCGCCCAAGTCTGGCGAAACAACTACCAAGTCCTGTAAATTTTTTGTTTTCAAATAATCTGCCAAAATCGGCACCCCTGGTAAATGATCCAAGGGAATATCAAAGAATCCCTGAATTTGACCTGCATGAAGATCCATGGTAATGATCCGGTCCACTCCGGCTGTTGTAAGCAAATTGGCCATCAATTTGGCCGAAATAGGTTCCCGGCCTCTGGTTTTGCGATCTTGTCTCGCATATGCATAGTACGGCACAACCGCCGTTACCGAGCGAGCCGAGGCGCGTTTCACCGCATCCACCATGATGAGCAGTTCCATGACATGATCGTTAATGTTGGGTCCGCAAGTAGGCTGTACAATAAAAACCGATTTACCTCGAACGCTTTGGTCAATCATGACCTGCGTTTCTCCATTGTTAAAATGCCCTACAAAGGCATCCCCTACCTTAATCCCCATATAGCTAGCCATTTCATGGGCCAGCTCCGGATGGGAATTCCCCGCAAACAAACAAATGTCCTCACTGCCTTGCAATACCATGTTTTTTCTTCCTGCCTTTCCTGCGTCTTTGCGCTATTTACGTTTTGCCGCCCAACCGTCAATATTCGCCTGTCGCGCCCGGGCCACGCCCAGAGCACTGGCAGGAATGTCTTTGGTAATCGTAGAGCCTGCCGCCACATAAGCGCCGGCACCTACCGTCACCGGCGCCACCAGGTTGCTGTTGCAGCCGACAAAGGCCTCGTCTTCAATCGTTGTACGATGCTTCTTTTTACCGTCGTAATTTACTGTAATCGTACCGCAACCAATGTTTACGCCGCCGCCCATATCGGTATCGCCAATATAACTCAAATGCGGCAGCTTGCTGCCAGGTCCCACCACCGAGTTTTTCACTTCCACAAAGTTCCCAACTTTGACGCCTGCCTGCAGCTTTGTATGCGGACGCAGATGCACATAAGGCCCCACTGTCACGCCTTCGGCCAGAACGCATTCATGCGCATAAGTGAAATGTACCGTACTGCCCTCGCCAACTTGCACATCTGTCAGCCGCGTATTAGGTCCAATGGTGCAGTTGCCGCCGATGATCGTTTTCCCTTCCAGCCAGGTAAACGGGTACAACACCGTATCTGCGCCGACACTGACATCGGCATCCACAAAGGTGCTGTCCGGATCCATCACAGTCACGCCCGCGACCATCAGCTCATTCACTTTGCGCCGACGCAGAATTTTCTCCGCCTGCGCCAGTTGCTGCCGGGAATTAATCCCAAGCGTCGCTTCATGATCCTCTGTACTATAGGCCCAGACACGTTTGCCTTGACCGCCTAAGATGCCAATGACATCAGTCAGGTAATACTCTCCTTGCTGGTTCTGGCAATTCACCTGCTGCAACGCCTGAAACAAAGACGTACTATCAAAACAATACATGCCTGTATTAATTTCATTCACTGCCAATTCGTCCGCGTTTGCATCTTTTTGTTCGACAATTTTCACCACGTCGCCAGCTGCATTGCGAATCACCCGCCCATATCCAGTCGGGTCCGGCATGACAGCCGTCAAAACCGTCGCCGCAGCACCAGCAGAAGCATGTGCTTCGCAAAGCTGTTGCAACGTTTCTTCCGTAACCAACGGCGTATCGCCGCACAGTACAAGCACCGAACCTCGGTGCCCTTCCAGCATACCTTGCGCCTGCAATACGGCATGACCGGTTCCCAATTGTTCTTCTTGCAGTACCGTTTCCGCTTGACCGGCGAGCAAGGTCTGCACTTTTTCACTGCCGAACCCGATAATAGCTACGCTGCGCGAACACCCAGCCTTGCGAGCTGCATCCAGCACATGCTGCACCATAGGTTTGCCGCCCACTTCATGCAAAACCTTCGGTAACGCTGATTTCATCCGGGTCCCCTTGCCAGCTGCCAAGATTACAGCTACCAATTCCCCCATTGTTTTACCCCCATTTCTCCTCGGCCAACACTTGTTTTACAACCATGCCAGCCTCTCTATGTATCGCCAATTCCAGCGCAAAAAAGCCCATGGTAAAAAAGCTACACGAATTTGGCGAAAAAAGCAAGTCAACGCCACCCGTATATTATAATAAAAACAAGCATTCTTCGCTCTTTAGTAGCAATATCTCTTTTTTTCGGCAAGGATGCTTCGATTTACATCTTTCATTCAATCGGACGAATATCTATTTTCTTGCTCCACTCGTCTACTTCATGAAGCATGAGCAAGCTTGTATAGCCTTCCACCAGCTTGCGCTGCGGCTCAGCTGTCGCAATCAGCACGCCAGTGCCAACTACCTCCGCCCCTACTTCCATCGCCAAATCAGCCATGCCTTTAGCCGTACCGCCGGCTTTCATAAAATCGTCGATCAAAAGCACTCTCGCCCCGACAGGCAACGCGCGCTTAGGAAGCGACATGGTTTGAATACGCCGTGTCGAGCCACTGACATAGTTAATGCTCACCGAAGGCCCTTCGGTTACTTTACTGCCTTGACGCACAATGACCAGCGGCAGATCAAACGCCCTGGCTGTCATAAAAGCCAGCGGGATACCCTTGGTCTCCACCGTCATAATATAGTCCGGCCGCAAATGAGCCAGCCTAGTCATGAAAACTTCCCCGATCTGCGCCATCAACGCCGGTTGAAACAACAAATCCGTCATATACAAAAAGCCGCCTGCAATAATGCGTTCCGGTTCTTTCAACCGAAAAGCCAGTTCCTGCAAAACAGCCTGTTCTCTCTCTCCTTCGCGACGAGGTAAAAAACGAACTCCCCCTGCTGCGCCAGCAACGGTTTCCAACGTGCCCAAACCAAACTGCTGCAGGGCCTGCTTGATGGTCACCATATCCTCGCTCAGCGTTGATTTGGCCGTGCCAAAGCGCTCACTAAAATAGCTCAACGGGAAAAGACGGCTTGGCATATCCACGAGAAGCTTGGTTAATGCCACCACCCTCTCAATCCTCCGTACTTTTTCCACCACGGTTCCTCCCATTCGCATTTATTCCCGAATATTAAGTTCAATTATACCATTCATCTTACGCTTTTTCATCGTCTTAGGAAAATTTTTCTTAGGAAGGAGCCATAAGAACGTCACACAGAGTAACAGAGAAAGGCCAGAGGAATAATGTAAGGGAATGATTAAGGCTACGGCGGCCGTGAGGAGCAAGACGGTCCGCAGGACGCAAAAACAGAAGCCGACGGAGAAAAGTTCCGTATGTCTGAGCGCCAGCGAGTTCGCGGAACTGCCGTCGACTCCTGGTTTTGCGAGTCGCGCGGAAATCTTGTCTCAAATACAGTTATGCCGCCGTTTATACCACATAATCTCGAAAACCCCTTTCGCGTCTTGCGCGTATTTCGCGGTTCGTTAGCAACGTTTCTCGAATTTATTATCCAACCGCGAAAATCGCGAAAAGCACGAAATTTGATTTGTCGTTCTCACAAACCCGCTCTATTCCTCCTGGCTCAGCCTCTCAAAACTTATAATGGTGTATCAAAAAAGCACGGCATCAAAATGCCATGCTTTTAAAGTCTACTTAGCGTTCTTTGTTTTGCTGCTGCCGACGTTCATTGATATCCTGCAACAACGTCTGCTCCGAGTTGGCCATATGCTCTACCGCCAATTGCTGCGCCAAATCGACGTCACGCGCCGCAATGGCTTCCACTAACTGCGTATGTTCTTCAATCGTCTTTTTCAAGCGTCCCGGATAAGCCATGGAGATAGTCCTGAAACGTGTCAGCTGCTCCCGCAAATTGTTGATAATGCCAACTAGCCGGTCATTGCGGCTGGCGCGGTACAAAATATCATGAAACTGGCCGTCCAGTTCCACAATTTTTTCCATATTGCCATTATCTACGCACGCACCGATCTGCACCAGCAAGCGCTCCATCTGCTCCAGCTCTTCCTCCGTAATGCGTTCCGCCGCCAGACCATTGGCCAGCGAATCCAGCGCTGAACGGACTTCAAACACTTCATTGATGTCTTTAATGGACAAATCCGCCACATACGTACCACGGCGCGGAATCATAATCACAAAGCCTTCCAGCTCCAGCTTGCGAATCGCTTCGCGCACCGGAGTCCGGCTAACGCCAAGCTCTTCCGCCAACTGAATCTCCATCAAGCGTTCTCCAGGACGCAGCACACCGCTAATAATCGCTTCCCGTAAGGTTTCGCACACTACTTCCCGCAAGGGCTGGTAGCTATCTAATTTTACCGGCAACAATCTCCGTTCCATATCACTCACCATCCACTTTCCTCACTGTCTTTGCTGTAAAAATAGAGACTCTATCGCCCCAGCTACGACGGAGCCGCTCTGCTACGTCACCAGCTGCCTCTTCATTTTCTGTCAGAGCAAATACTGTTGGGCCGCTGCCGGACATCAGGGAAGCCATCGCGCCCTGACGCAGCATATCGTCTTTCAATTTTTGAATCTCCGGGTGTTCACTAATTGTGACCGATTCTAAAACATTACATAGCCGCGAAGCTACACCTTCTAAGCTCCCCTTTTGCAGCGCCGTTTTCAACCCTAACAAGTCTGGTCTCTGCTTCACCCTAGCCGCCGCAAAATGACCGTAAACCCAGGCTGTTGAAACTGCCACAGGCAGCTTTGCCAAAACAACACCGCAAACAGGCATCGCCGGCAATTCTTCCAGTTCCGTCCCTCTGCCAGTCGCAAGACGAGTGCCGCCTAACAGACAAAAAGGTACATCCGAGCCCAACTGAGCTCCTAATTCCAAAAGCTCCTGCTGCGTCAATCTCGTCTGCCATAGCTTATTCACACCGCGTAAGACAGCCGCTGCATCGGCGCTGCCTCCAGCTAAACCAGCCGCCAAGGGAATTTTCTTTCTTAACGTAATAGAAACGCCTTTAGCAATAGCGCATTTCTGCCGCACAAGTTCCGCCGCACGCCAAGCCAAATTTTTTGAATCCGCTTCCAAGCCGGGGACATCCACTGTCAGTGAAATATCTTTTGCCTCTTGCAAAATGATTTCATCCGCCAAACTAACACTCTGCATAACCATAGATACTTCATGATACCCGTCAGGACGCTTGCCCAGCACATCAAGAGAAAGATTGATCTTGGCGTTTCCTTGAAGAACTACCGTTTCACTCATGCGTTAATCTGCTTCAGTATAATTTCCTCGTCAGAGGTAATTATGCTGTCAATCTCCAATAAAATGAGCAGCCGACCATCCACCTTGCCTACGCCTTGTATATATTTCGCGTCCAACACAAAGGATGGCGGCGGCGGTTCAATGTCCGATTTCGACAGTCGAATCACCTCGGCTACCGCATCGACAATCACGCCGATAGTCTGTCCAGCTATTTCCACGATAATAATACGAGTGTCGTCGTTATAGGCTCCTGCTTCCAGTTGGAACCGCTTACGCATGTCCAAAACAGGAATAATGCGTCCTCGTAAATTAATGATTCCTTCCACAAAGGAAGGAGTCTGCGGCATTTTGGTAATTGGCACTAAACGGTTGATCTCTTGCACTTTGGTAATGGGTAAAGCATATTCCTCATTGGCCAAACGGAAGATCACCATCTGCAATTCATCGAGCTTCAGTTCTTGATTGGCTTGCACTTCTTCCATTTCACAGCCCTCCTGTCTTTCATTCTTTACAGAAACATCCACTATACGCTTTATTATAGGTGATTCTACAGCTAAATTCAAAGAAATCTATATGCCACATCATGGAAATTCGCCATTTCCTTCGTTTTTCCTGCCAACAAAAAAGCACGCTGCATAGAAATGCAGCGTGCTTTTTGTTGTCATAATTTCTCTTCGGTACGTTTCTGAGCGAATAGACCATTAGCAATAGCAGCAAATTCATCTAATGAAAGAGTCTCGCCTCGCCGCATAGCATCGATACCGGCTTTTGCCAATACCAATTGAAGCTGTTCCTGAGGAAATCCTCCGGCCTTTAGGGCATTGGCCAAGGTTTTTCTCCTTTGGCCAAAGGCCGCTTTTACTACGCGGAAAAATAAGGCTTCATCCTCTACTTCGACAGCCGGTTTTTCCCGACGTTCGCAACAGATGACTGCCGAATCTACAGCCGGTGCGGGAATAAAAGACCTGGGCGGTACTGTCATCAGCACATGCGGTTTGGTATAATACTGCACCGCCACCGACAACGCACCATAGGCCTTGCTCCCCGGTTCGGCCGCCATGCGTTCGGCCACTTCTTTTTGCACCATTGTCACCATGTAGTCGATGGGAAGGCGCGCTTCCAGCAACTCCATGATGATGGGCGTTGTGATGTAGTAGGGAAGATTGGCTACTACCTTAAACGGGCCGCAGCCTACTTCTTGTAGAATATCGATTTTCAGAATATCTCCATGCACAATCCGGACGTTTTCATACCCTTCCAGGGTATGGGCCAAGACGTCCAACAAATGCCGGTCCAATTCTACGGCAACTACCTTGGCACCCGTCTCGGCTAAGCCTTGCGTCAAGGTGCCGATTCCAGGGCCAATTTCTAATACTACATCTTGTTCTTGAATGCCTGCAGCTTTGACGATACCAGCCACCACTGAGGGATCCACCAAAAAGTTTTGTCCAAGTTTCTTACTCATACGAATGCCAAAGCGTTTCAGAATATGCAAAGTCACATCCTTCTTCGCAATGACAGGTTTCAGGCTTAACAAGATTTAGGCTCCTCCCCGGCTGCCACTGCAGCCCAGAATTCTTCCACCGTAATGCCATAATGGTTCAAGCGATAAAAAAAGGTTTTTGCATTGGCATAACCAATACCCAACGCCGCACCCAATAAGGCGCGTCGTTTCGCCGCCTCCGGATGAGCCGTCAACCCTGCTTGCAACATATCGCTCCAAACAAAAGGCTCTTCCGGCTGCCACTGTTCCACACGAACTTTTTCTAAAGCCGTGCGAATGGATTCCGGCGATGCGTTTTCCACCCCGATATCGCCTGCCGCCTGGGCCTCTTCCTTCGGAATGAAGGCATGGCGCGCTTCCGGGAAATGGTTGCTTAGATAACGTCGAATTCGTTCTCCAGCACTGTCCGGGTCTGTCAAAATAATGACGCCCCGGTGCCGCATAGCTTGATCAACCCGCTCCAACACACGCGGTCCTAAGCCAAATCCGCCGGTAGCAATACATTCGGCATCAACAGCGCGTTTCACTGCCTGAATATCTTGTTTTCCTTCTACCACAATGACATCTTTTAGCATCCGATACATTACCTGCCTGTTGTACTGTTAGTCTTCCAGCACATATACTTTGACGTAACGTCGGCCAAATCCCCATGCCTGTGCATAATCCTCCATACAAAGGTCAATTTTCATTCCTTTGATGGCGCCGCCGGTATCTGCAGCCACTGCATAGCCATAACCAGGGATATACAACCGTGTTCCCAACGGAATCACTCTGGGATCTACTGCCACAACCCCCCAGCGAGCTGGAATGCCGCTGGCGGTAATCCCATGACCGCCTCCGTCTGTGGGCAGATACGCCGTAGCTTCCATCGTCAGCGTCTGGCTGAATCGTTGATCACCACGAGACGTATTTACTACATCCCGCGTACCAATCCGAACCGTTTGCGCTTTGGAAGCTACCTTGACTTTCTCTGACACCACTTGTTCCCCGATAGACTCACCATCCGCTAAGGTAACGCGGACAGCCACTTCTTTCACTCCGTCGGTGCCTGATTCCAGCACCTCTGTTGCCCCTTTTTCAAGGGTAGCATCAGGCTGTTGCATCACGGAGAAGGGATCAGGAATCTCCCTTGTTTCCATTCTTGTTTCGATTTTTACGAGGCGTACCGTCATATTCGGAGACAGGCGTACCCCGTCCCCCGGTTCGGTTCGCACGGCTTCAGGCTTAAAGCCCAGCGCTCCTGCCAATTCCCCAACCGTCTGCTTGGCCGTCATAACGGTTTTAGTTCCTTCTTTTAATTGAACTGTCACGGGGAATGCACGAAGCACCTCCACCACCGTACCATTCTGCACCGAAGGCGTCGACAAGCGATATTCGTCCTGCGGTCCCATTTCCACTCCGGCTTCCGCCAAAATGTCCGTGGGCTTGCTGTGTAGCGTGCGAATGGAAACAGCTTGCCCATCGACCTGCACATCGACCGTTTTATATGCCCATACAAAGCCGGTCAAAAAGAAGATCGACAGTGCCAGCGCTGAAATCAGCACCAGCTCTTTCCGCTCAGAAAGCACCTTTAGAGACAGAGTGTTTTTCATTCCACTCCCCCTTTCTAAAGGTTTAGTCATTGTAACATGATTTTTTTGGGCTGTCAAACCGCCATGTGTTCCGGGGAATGATTTTTGTTTTTATTTGTTTCGTTTTTTATTACCATTTCATCTATTTTGTTTTTACGTAAATTGCAAGTGCAAGTTGAACACTTTGGTAAAGTAGAACGGTAGTTTAAATTAAGCAGCATAAATAGAGTCGAGAAAGTCTTCGAAAAGCTCCTCGGGGGTCCTATATCCGAGGCGTTTGC
>NZ_JAQUZF010000145.1:0-5468 GCF_028691475.1 Anaeromusa sp. | reverse complement strand
GCTACCCGGAAAGAAAGCTGGCTTTCCTTGCGCCCCTTCACTTCGCCGGCATAGAGACCGCTGGCCAATTGATTGTTCGCGCCAACGCTTTCCACTTTGACAGCCACTTTATTTTCCATTACTTCTTGCTTCGCTCCACAGCCTCCCAAAAATACAAACGCCGCTAACACCGCTGCTGCGTAGAGCCTGCTATTCATTTTTCGCAAATTAGTTCACCTCTTCGTACTATATCGATATTTTTTAGTTTAGGCCGACGCACTTTGCTTGTCAATAGCGAGGATCGAACAGGAGAGAAACACAGACGAATACGAGAACTTGAACAAGAGTCACGGGAGTCGCGGGAGGGTACGCAAGAGAAAAACCAGAACACGGTTTTTAACAAGAGTAGAGTGAGTAAAGGGAGGGTACGAAGGAGAGTATTGAAAAAAGCGCAAGACAATACTGCCTTGCGCCTAAAAATTATAAATTACGATACTCTGGTTTTAACAATTCCTGCACCTGAGCGAAGGAAATCAAAAACTCCACTTGCCCCATGCGGGCCGGAGCAATCTCACAGGGGCGAAAATAGACGACAATGCCTTGAGGAGTCAAATAAAAAGTCTGCTCCTCGCGAATGCCTTGGAAGCAATAACGTCCGCTTTCCGGTCTAGCCATAATAAGTGCGTTGATACGTTTAGCATACGCATCCCCGGGAAGGAACAAATCGGCAAGGCGAAGCTGTCTGCCATCTTCTACGCGGTAAGTAAGACCGACGGCGTTTCGCTGCCCTTGCTTGGCCGCCAACACGCCGCTGACAACCAGCCCGTCATTGAACCGCACATCATACTCGCCCGGCAGGCGCTGGCCCTGCAGTTCCTTGTGCTGCCTGGCCTCCGGCGGCGCCGTGATTACCGCTGCTTCCGCCTGGGGCCACGCGCCAAACAAAACTGCCGCTGCCGCCATTCCCGCCAAACCTGTTTTCAGAACCGACACAGTACATTTGTTCATACCGTTAGGTACCTCCTGATTTCTTGGTTTGTCTTTGCGGATTCATCGTTCACTTATGCCGTCCTTTGCACCTCCTGCGCCGCCGGACAGTCAACTGCCCGACAGATGAAATTGTTCCTTTATTCGACATTATACAACTATTTTCCTGCTGCGTTCTAGTTTTTACCTATAAAAGTAAGTCAGCCAAAGATAGCCATGGGAAATGACAATCGACAACAGCATAAGCGGAAAAGCGATTTTCAAGTAGTACTTAAATGAAATAACAAAGCCGTTTTTTTCCGCAATCCCGGCTACTACCACATTAGCGGAGGCGCCAATAAGCGTGCCGTTTCCACCCAAGCAGGCTCCTAGCGATAGCGCCCACCAGACCGGCTCCATCGGCAGCCCGCCCAGTTGGCCGACTTCTTTAAGCAAGGGAATCATCGTCGCTACAAAGGGAATGTTATCAATAAAAGCCGAGGCAATGGCGGAAATCCACAACACCAAGAACGTCATTTCCTGCACCTGCCCATGGGTTATGCTCAAACACCATTGCGCCAAGGCGCCAATGACGCCGGTAGCCCGCAAACCGCCCACCAGGGCAAACAAACCCACAAAGAAGAAGATAGTCGGCCATTCTACGTGAAGCAGAATGTCTTCCGGCTCCTCTTTGCTTATAAGCAGCAAAATCATCGCGCCAGTCATCGCCAGCGTCGCCGACTCCAAATGGAGCATGCCATGGAGCATAAAGGAACCAATCGTCAACACCAAGACAGCCAAGGACTTTTTCAAAAGCAGCCAGTCTTTAATCTGCGCCGCCGCGTCCAGCGCCAGAACCTTGGAACGGTTTTCTTCGGTCACATCCAAGTCCTTGCGGTAAAAAAACATAAGCAAGGCTACGGTCACGATCAAAATAATAGTGCACACAGGGGTTAATTCCAGCAAAAAGTCGTTAAAACTCAACCCCACTGCGCTGCCGATCATGATATTCGGCGGGTCGCCAATCAGCGTGGCCGTACCGCCAATATTGGACGCCATAATCTCCGAAACTAAAAACGGAATGGGATTCACGTCCAGTTTATCCGTCAAGGTCAAGGTGACCGGAACCACCAAAAGGACGGTCGTCACATTATCCAAAAACGCGGACGCCACCGCCGTAATAACCGACAATAAGGCCAACAGCCAAAGCGGCCGCCCCTTTGTCACTTTCGCCGCCCAGATGGCCACCGCTTCAAAGGCGCCGGTGCGTCGCGTGATGGCCACTAAGATCATCATGCCAATCAGCAGTCCTAATGTATTAAAATCAATATCCTCCATAAGTACAGCTTCTTGGCTGACAAAGCCGCAAAGGATCATCGCCATCCCGCCAGCCATAGCGACAATCATGCGGTGCACCTTTTCCGAAATGATCACCCCGTAAGCAACAAGAAACACGAGGATCGAAAGAAAAAAAGAGATATCGCTCATGCCAACCCCTCCTGACACAACATAGGAAAAGAGCCGTTAAGCCGGCCCTTTCCCTAAAGTTTAACCTATTTCTTTATAAATTATACCGCAAAGCGACCAAAGATCCCACTATTTCCAAAGGCTCGCAATGCCCTGCAGCGAAGTAGCCCCAGCATAAGCGGAAACCAGCACAGCCAAAATCCCAAAAATAAACAACCAAAGCGGATGCTGATAGGTGCCGACAATCTTCTTGTTTCGCGCCGCCAAAAGCATCGCTCCTAACGTAATCGGCAGAATCAAGCCGTTCAACGAGCCTACCAAAACCAAAATAGCTACCGGACGCCCAATCAGCACAAAAACCAAAGTAGAAATCAGAATAAACACCATAATGACATAGGAATTATAGGTATCAACCGTTTTCGACATGGACCGCAAAAAAGAAACGCTAGTATAGGCCGCGCCCACAACCGACGTAATCGCCGCTGACCAGAGCACGATGCCAAAGAACTTATACCCCACATCGCCAGCGGCAATTTGAAATACTGACGCCGGAGGATTGCTTGCCAACAACTGCGCACCGGTACTCACTACGCCCAGTACAGCCAAGAACAAAATGACCCGCATCACCCCAGTGACGACAATGCCGGTAACGGCGCTCTTATTGACTTCTTTAAGATTTTCTTCACCTACAATTCCCGCATCCAACAAGCGATGCCCCCCGGCAAAGGTAATATAACCGCCTACGGTACCGCCCACCAAGGTAATCATAGGCAGCATGAGCATCCCATAGTCCGTAGGAAACAGGGCTTTCGCCGCCGCCGTAGCCACCGGCGGATTAGAAGCAAACATAACATAGGTTGTCAGTAAAATCATCAAGCCGCCTAGAACCTTAGCAACCTGATCCATAGCCGCACCTGCTTCTTTAAAAGCAAAAATGCCTAATGCCACGACGCAGGAAATCATCGCGCCAGTCTCCGGAGAAATTCCAAAAAGCACATTCAGAGCCAAACCGCTGCCGGCAATATTGCCGATGTTGAAGGCCAACCCGCCCGCAACAATCAAGATAGCAATAAAATGTCCCAAACCGGGCAATACCGCATTGGCCACATCCTGGCCGCGCATGCGACTCATCGTAATGACCCGCCACACATTCAACTGCGCGCCAATATCAATCACAATTGACGCTAGAATAGCAAAGGCAAAATCAGCGCCGAATTTTTGCGTAAACACCGCTGTTTGCGTAAGAAAACCAGGGCCAATCGCCGAAGTGGCCATAATAAAGGCCGCTCCTAGCAGCACCGACCAATTTGTTTTTCCAGAATTACCCGTTTTAGAAATTACAGGCTCTGCCATAGATATACCTCCTACTATTTTTTTTAGATAACCCCATAGGACTCATCGGTCGTATCACAAATAAACATATACCCCGGGGCATGCGTAATCATCAGCTCCGGCTTGGTATTCATCGCCACCGCTTGCGGAGTTACGCCGCAAGCCCAGAAAACCGGCACCTCTCCGGGACGAATGGTAACGGCATCACCAAAATCCGGTTTGTTCAGATCGCGAATACCAATACTTTCCGGCGAACCCACATGCACCGGCGCACCATGTACCGCCGGAAAACGCGAGGTGACTTGAACCGCTCGCACTACCATTTTCTCCGGTATAGGCCGCATGCTGACCACCATGGGCCCGGAAAACACGCCAGCCGGCGTACAGGGAATATTGGTAATAAACATCGGCACATTACAACCTTCTTCAATATGACGTACAGGCACGTTATTCTTCAGCAGCGCAGTTTCAAAAGAAAAGCTGCACCCTAATAAAAAGCCCACCATATCCTTCGTCCAGTACGCTTCTAAATTACTGACCTCTTCCACAAACGCCCCCTTGCGATACACTCGGTATTTCGCGATGTCATAACGCAAATCCGCACCGCTTCCTACTAAGCGAGGCTCCGGGGAGCCTACTTCCGTTACGTCCAATATTGGACAAGGCTTGGGGTTCCGTTGGGCAAACAATAAAAAATCATACGCCAGATCTTTGGGCAAAATCGCCAGGTTTGCTTGCGCGTACCCCTGGGAAACCCCCGACGTGGGCCGGCACAGCTTCCCTGCTCGAATCAACTGACGCGCCTGCTGTGGCGATAACAAAGCTACGTTTTCCATGTAAATCCCCCCTCCTTTTCGTTCAGAACGTTCCAAAGGCTTTCACTTCTACGCCAGCGGCATCCAAGGCTTCCCGTATGGCCTTTATCATGGCAACCGCTCCTGGCGTATCGCCATGAACGCAAACCGTTTGCGCCGTAATTGGCACCGTCTGACCATCAAGGCTCCGCACCTGGCCTTCGCTTACCATCTGCAGCACCCTCTGCGCCACTTGTTGAGGATCACGAATAACTGAGCCCTCCTGTTTGCGCGGCACCAAAGTCCCTTGCGCCGTATAGGCGCGGTCCGCAAAGGCTTCTTCCACATATGGAACGCCTTCGGCTTTTGCCGCTTCCACCATCAGGGAGTTTCCCAAACACAGCATATACAAAGCAGGATCTACCGCTTTGATGGCTTTGGCAATGGCCGTCGCCAGAGCTAAATCCTTAGCCGCCGCATTATACAAGGCGCCATGAACCTTTACGTGCTGCAGCTTTAGCCCCTCCGCCCGGCAAATGGCTTCCAACGAACCAATCTGGTACAGCACGTCGGCGTAAACTTCTTCCGGCGAGAGAGCCATCAAACGCCGCCCAAAGCCGACCAAATCGGGAAAGGACGGATGCGCGCCAATCGCCACGCCGTGTTTTTTCGCCAGCCGCACCGTTTTTAGCATATTCGCCGGGTCGGAGGCGTGAAAGCCGCACGCCACATTGATCGAAGTCACATACGGCATGGCTTCTTCATCATAGCCAAGCTTATAGGTCCCAAAACTTTCCCCCATATCGCAATTCAAATCCATTTTCATTGTCTTCATCCTTCCTGCACTTGCACCTGATAGGTCACGCCAGCCACGACGATGCGAAACTGACGTCCTGTTGAACGTTCTTCCTCTTCCGCCAGCCACGCCGC
>NZ_JAQUZF010000144.1:0-5580 GCF_028691475.1 Anaeromusa sp. | reverse complement strand
AATTTTGAGCGAATGCGTAACCGCATCCTCTATCTTGCGGTTACTAAAAATAGATAGCAGCGAGAATTTGCATCCTCGCTGCCAACATTACTTTATGCTTTTACCCCAACCATTGACATAGAACCTGAAAAGTATGGGAACTTACAAGAACAGCTCTCGCAGTTCTGCTTCGCTCAATTTGCCCAGGAAATTCTCGCCCGGTTGAATGACGGAGTCGATCATTTCTTTTTTGCGCTCCTGTAGGGCATATATTTTTTCTTCGATCGTGTTTTTCGCGATGAGCTTATAGACTTGGACCGATTGCTTTTGGCCGATGCGGTAGGCCCGGTCGGTGGCCTGGTCTTCAACAGCCGGATTCCACCAGGGATCATAGTGAATGACCATGTCTGCACCGGTGAGGTTGAGGCCTGTGCCCCCGGCTTTCAGGGAGATGAGAAACACCGATTTTTCACCGCCATTGAAGGCGTTTACCAGCCGCAGGCGCTCTTGGGCGGGGGTGGCGCCATCGAGGTAGAAGCAGTCGATGCCCTCCTTGGCTAGATGCTGGCGGATAAGATCCAGCATGCCTGTGAACTGGGAGAAGAGCAGCACCCGGTGACCGCCGTCCAGGGCATCCTGGAGCAGCTCATGCAAGAGATCCAGCTTGCCGCTGCCGCCGCGGTAGTCGTCGAGAAAGAGCGCTGGATGGCAGCAGAGCTGGCGCAGGCGCGTGAGGAGCGCCAGAATTTTGATGCGGCTTTGTTCAAAGCCCTGGGCGGTGAGTTCTTCTTGCATTTCCTGGCGGGCTTTAGCCAGCCAGGCGGCGTAGACTTTGCTTTGGCGGGGCGTCATTTCGGCGCTCATCTTACTTTCCACTTTAGGAGGCAGCTCCTTGAGTACTTCTTTTTTCAAGCGGCGCAATAGGAAAGGCCGGATATGGCGGCTCAGGTTTTGCAGCGCTTCCTGGTCTTGGTCTTTGACGATGGGCGTTTCAAAGTGATCCTGGAAAAACTTATGGCTGCGCAAGTAGCCCGGCAAAATGAAATCAAAGATCGACCACAGTTCGGTGAGGGAATTTTCCACCGGCGTGCCAGTGAGCGCGAAGCGCACCTGGGCGGGAATGTCTTTCGCCGCTTGCGCCGCTTGGGTGCTCGGGTTTTTAATATGCTGCGCTTCATCGAGAATGGCGCAGTAGAAGTGGAGATCCTGGTAGTTTTCGATATCCCGGCGCAGCACGCCGTAGGACGTGATGAAAAGATCCGTATCTTCTAGGTCTTGCAGCGCCTCCTGGCGGCTGCTTTGCTGACCGGCGAGGACGCGCACGCGCAGGCCCGGCGTGAAGCGGGAGGCTTCCTCCAGCCAGTTATAGACAAGAGACGTGGGCGCTACAACCAGAGACGGTCTTGTTTCGCCTTGTTCTTTAGCATACTGCAAGAATGCTAGCATTTGTACTGTTTTGCCTAAACCCATGTCGTCCGCCAGAACGCCTCCCAACTGGTGCTGTGCTAAGGAGGTCAGCCAGCGGTAGCCGGTTTCCTGGTATTCCCGTAATTGTGCGTTGAGCTGCTGCGGCAGTTCGCGTTCGCTTTCTTCGGGGCGGCGAATGTCCCTCACTAACTGGCGGAAGCTTTTCTCCCGTTCTACATGCAGGGACTGGCTTTCGCGGGCGAGCAAATCCAGATATAGCGCGCGGTAACGAGGCAGCGTCAAATTTTCTTGAGCCAGCTCCTGCTTGCTCAGTCCTAGGCTGTCTACCATCGCCAGCATTTCCTCGGCAGCGCCTTCGAGTTTCAAAAAGGCGCCGTCTTTGAGGCGGTGATACTGTTTTTTCTGTCGGTACGAAGCTAGAATATCCCAGAGTTCCTTGCGGTCAAGGCCTTCATGCTCCAAGGATAGTTCCACTAAGCCGGTGCTGCTTAAGCGAACGCCGGCGCTGGCGCTCATCGGACGTACTTTCAGGCGCAGATCGTCAGCGCCGAAGACTTCGGCCTGCTGCTGCAAAGCGGCCAGACCTTCATCGGCAAAATGAAAGAGCGCGTCCGGGTGCTCTAGCTGCCAGAACAGGCCGCTTTCCCGAAAGCCTGCCTGGGAAAGCGCTTGGCGTACGGAGCTTTCCGCCGCTTCGTCCCGCAGCCAGATGGCGCCGGATTCATCACGGCGCGTCGGGGCGCCTTCTTCTAAGAGCTGTCCGGCGTAGCGGCACTCCAGCCGCGCCGCCAGGCCTGAGCCGTAGCGGTCCAGGTAGATCTTGGCTTCCAGCGGCTCTCTGCGGAAGCGCTGCTGCAGCGTTGTTGCCACTTGCACCGAACCAGCCGCTTCCAGCTTGGGCATCATGGCGCTGAAAAGAGGCTCTGATTCTTCCAAGGGGATGCGGAGCTCTCGTACTTTATGTCCTTGAAAATGCTCTAAGAGCGGCGTCCAGGTCAGGCGGAAATCTTCCGGAACGGCATAGATGCTGCCGCCGCAGTAGAGATGGCTGCCATTGCCGGTCAGCAACTCCCAAGAGTCGTCAGGAGCTTCCAGGCGTACGCTGACGCCGCCGGGAATGTCATCCAAAACCGTTGTGAGCGGCGGTGTGGCTGCAAGCACTGGAGCTGCATCGTATTCCTTGTCATTTAAAAGCAGCCGGATGGGAACGTGGTGCTGCTGGGCCCATTGCCAAAACTGGCGTTGCTGGGCGCTGTCCAAAGAGAAGCCTCGTTTATTGTGGAACGAAGAAAGGGTGTCGTTGGCGCTGAAAAAGCTGCCGCTCCAGGCGCGGCGTTCGCGCTCGCTTTGGTAGGCTTCGCGGATCAGCGTAAACAGCTGCGCCGAAATAGCATCAAAGCGCATCGTTCCCGGGGTGAAGGTAAAATTCTTGCCGAACGGATGGGGCTGGCCCCAACAGACATGCTCCAAAAAAGCAGGCAAGTCTTTCAGCACATAAAGACGGCTTACGCCAATACTCAACTCCAGCCAGATTTGGGAGAGAACGCCGCTTTGGCGGCGGCAGTAGGTAACGGCTAACTGCACTTCCTGGCTGCCTGCAGCAGCCGCTGTCGCTTGCGCTTGGGGTCGGTAATGGGCCAAAAGAGCCGCTTCGGCGGGGGTTAGATTCGGATTGTGTTGGCTTGCTGCTTCTTCACCTTCAGGATGAGAGAGAGCTTCGCGGTTCTGGATGGCCTTAAGGACGGCGACGATGTGCTTGCAGGCGCTGTAGCCGTCGTAGGCGGGACAGTTGCACTGGTAATGGAGCATGCGCGTGTCGCCCCATACTTCGACCTTATAGGAACGGGTGCCTCTGACAGTAGCGTAATAGCGCTGCTGGGCTGCGTCAAAGCGCAGTCTATCTACGCGGCCTTGGCGATGGTAGGTGCAGCCGCGCTGGTAAGAACTGTCCCAAGAGGCTTCCTGGGAAATGGCGTCATCGGTTAAATGCAGGTTTAGCATGAAAAGACCTCGTTTTCGCAGAATGGGTATCTTTTTATTATAACAAAAAAGCAGACGCCCGTAAGCGTCTACAGTGAGAAAACTAGAAAATGAATAAGACCGGAGAGAGACGAGGCTTGAACAGGAGTCACGGGAGAATCGGAGGGTTCGAAGGAGAAAGCACGAGGTCCGGTTTTTAAACAGGGGTAAAGGGAGTAGATGGAGGGTACGAAAAAGAATGTTAGGAGGGACTGTGGCTGTCGCTTTCGGCTAGCTTCTGCCGCAGGAAGGAAAAGAATTTAACATCTTCTTTAAGCATATGATCCATGATTAGATCATCGATAATAAAGGAAAAGAAGGCCGAGGTGCGGATCGCGCCATCGCGGTAAGTTTGTATAAGTTGGTCGAATTTCGCCAGAAGCTTCTGGTGAAGCTGAGCGTGCTCGGCAGCTCCTTCGTAATGCAGCTTTGCGAGCAAACGGGCTTCGGCGGAAAAATGAAAATCGATGTGCGCAGTAAGCTCTTCTAGATTCTTTTCCGTTTGCAAGGAGCCCCGCCGGTTCAGGAGGAGTGTGGCCAGTTCCAGCAGTTTATGGTGCTGGCTGTCGATTTCGCGGCTGCCGCTGTTCCAGGCTGGTTGCCAATGCAAGTCGATATTGGTCAAGGAGTGCGCATCTTCTATAGAACTGGGCATGACGCGGTTGCGACCGCTTTCTTTGGCGATGTACATGGCTTGGTCTGCTCGCTTGTACCAGCGTTTGAAGGATTCGGCCCGCAAACGTTCGGCAACGCCAAAGCTGGCGGTGGTGCAGCCCGCTGTAGGATGCGGTGCGGTTTCCAAGGCTTGCCGTAGCTTTTCGGCGGCTTGAATGGCGTCGTTGAGGTTGGTCTGAGGCATGAGCAGGGCGAATTCTTCCCCGCCCAGACGAATGAGAATATCGGCTCTGCGCAGATGTTTTTTCGCTAATTTTGTCGTATACTTCAATACTTCGTCCCCCACAGGATGTCCCCAGGTATCGTTGACTTTTTTGAAACGGTCTAAATCGAAAATAACCAGTGAAATGGTTTCATTATACCGGTCGGCTCGATCCAGCAGCTCATCGAGAACTTGATCCAAAAAATAACGGTTGTATAAGCCTGTTAGCTCGTCGGTGGTGGCTTGCAGCTGCAGGCTATGATTTTGTGTAGTTAAGAGAGCGGTTTGTTCGGACAGTTTGGCATTCACTTCTCGCAATTCTTTTTCTAAACGGCGTCGCTCGCTAGTATCGCGCGCAGAAGCGTAAATGTACTTTCCAATGGGATGGGCGCGCCATTCCAGGTATTTGTATTCGCCGGTTTTGCAGCGGTAGCGGTTGATGAATTGATTGAGGGGGATTTCTTCTTTCAAGGTGCTAAGGGCGGCTAAGGTGGCTTCAAGATCATCGGGGTGAATGAAGTCGGTGACTAATTTTCCCTCTAGTTCGTCTGTGCTGTACCCGAGGATATTTTCAAACTCTTGATTGACCCGGATAAAGCGTCCGTTCTTGTCGCCGACGGCAAGCATGTCCAGATTGGACTGCAGAAAGCCTTTGAATTCTATTTCCTGCATCACTTCCTGCGTAATGTCCGTAGAAATGGAAGCGACCGTGTCGGCGTCCAAAGCGAAAAGCGTCGTGCGCAGCCATTTTCCGATGAAATGCGCATGAAAGCTCAGGGTAATCTCTGTTTGGCTGCGGGAGGCTTCGTCCAAGCTGGAGATGAAGCGCTGGGTTCGCTCGTTATAATGGGGGTAAACCTCCAAGAAGCGTCGGCCGACTAATTCGCTGGCGGCCCGTTGGAAAAGAACTTCCAACGCAGGATTTACATGTAAGAGAAGGCTGTCACAGACAGCGCCAGTATCATTGCGGAGCAGCCGATGGTACGCAATGGCGTTGGGAGATTTTTCAAAAAGGGTGCGATGATAATGGGAAGAAGTAGACATCGTGACGGCCTCCCTTTTGGTTGTATGCAATAAAAACGTATATATTCATTATAGCAGTCTTGCAGGGGCGGATATACTGGCTTTTCCAAAAATGGGAAAAAATAAAGCCAAGGCCTGATCAAAGAGGTCTTGGCTTTGCTTGGTTAGCCGACAGAGACTTTGCCGTCCAAAAGCGGCACTGTATTGGCGCCTTGAGGCATGACAATATAGCGGGGAGCGTCGCTGGCGCAGCG
>NZ_JAQUZF010000143.1:0-5583 GCF_028691475.1 Anaeromusa sp. | reverse complement strand
TTGGTGTGTAGCAACTTTAATTGTATGTGAGTTATTTACTTTATGCTCATTTTTTTGTGCAAAAAAATGTTGAGGTAAACATGCTCTTGCGTGCTTACCCCAACATTTATTATAGAACCGCTTTTTGCTGCGCATATGCGTATGCGCTGAGCTTTATTTTGTTTTCGCAGTTGCTTCAACTTGTTTTTCGTGCAACTCGTAAAGAAGGGTAATAAAACTTTCTGTGATTTGCGGGTCAAATTGGCGCCCCGCTTGGCTTTTGAGTTCCGCAATTGTCTCTTCAAAGGAAAGTGCTGGGCGGTAAGGGCGGTCATGGCGCATTGCTTCATAGCTGTCAATCAGACTGAGCATGCGTACGCCAATCGGGATATTAGCGCCGCTTAAGCCCATGGGGTAACCGGAGCCATCCCAGCGCTCGTGGTGTTTTAGAATCCAGTCGCCGATGCCGGAAAGTTCGGGGATGCTTTCGACCAAATGTTGCCCTACCTCTGGATGCCGGCGAATGTGTCGGCGGTCTTCTTCGCTAAGGGAAGCTTTGGAGGAGAGGATGCTCTCGCTGACGCTCAAGAGGCCGATGTCGTAATAACGTACGGCTGCTTGCAGCTGCGGAATTAAAGTATCCGGAAGTTGAAGCTTTTGCGCCAGTTTAGTGATCAGCATTTGCATATGCTGAATATCTTTTTGCTGTGTTCCTTCGCGTCCCTGGACTTTGCGTAAGAAGCTGTTGAGAATAAGGCGGCGCGCAGATTCGCGATGTTGACTTTTATCGTTGTACATGTGATTATCCGCTTGGCGGAAAGCATCTTCTAAAGAAGTAATCTCCGGAGTGGCAATGGCATACCCTGTGGCTATGCTCAAAGGAAGTTCCGGATGCTCTTGATTATAGGCTGAGGCTGCTGTACGAAGACGCTTAAGGAGATTGCCTAGCTGCTGATCGGTGCTGTTGGGCAAGAGGGCGGCAAACTCATCGCCGCCAATGCGGGAGACAATGTCGTCGCCGCGGAAATGCAGACGCAAGAGAGACGCTACGTTGCAGATCAGGGCGTCGCCGCTGGCGTGTCCCAGGGTATCGTTAATCAATTTGAGTCCATTGACATCAATGATGACAATGCCGATAGGATGACGGCTGCTGCTTAAACGCTGCATTTCTCCTTCAAAGAAGGTGCGGTTAAAGAGGCCTGTAAGTTGATCGTGCATGCTGAGATGACGCAACTCATCTTCCATTTTCTTGCGTTCGCTGATATCCAAAATAGTGCCGATCAGAGCCGGCTGCCCGCCAAGTGTGCCGAGAGAGGCGTAAATTTCGGCGAAAATAACCTGGCCGTCGCGGCGGATCAGCTTTACTTCGTAATTTTCATCGACAAGTTCGCCTGCGAGGCGGTCCTTCATGCGTTGCTGCACTTCAAGGAGGTGATCCGGGTGAATAATGTCATGCACAGGCATGCCGCCGCTGAGTTCGCCGAGCTCATAGCCAAGCAATTCTGCAAGGCGAGGATTTGCGTACATAATGCGATTGTCTAAGATACCGTAAACACCGACCATGGATTTTTCTACCAGTGTGCGATAGCGCGCTTCAGTTTCCGTAACTACTTTGTTGACAATATCCATGGTTTCTAGCATGGTAGAAAGCTTTTCCGCATTGGCGTTGAGTGTTTCCCCTAAATGACGCAGCTCCGTAGGAGCCAGAAGCAAATTTTGCTTAGAAAGGCGGGCCATATAATTTCCTTTGCGGTATTCTTCTGCTAAATGCATTAAATGTCGCAAGGGACGAAGAAACATCTCTTGGCCTAAAAAGAGCAGCAGCAGCGCGAGGATTGTCACAAGCCCCAAGCCGATGAGCAGCAAACGCAGCTTGTTTTCATGATGCTGGTACGCTTCCTTTATATCCATTTCGCAAAATAGGATCCAATCATGGATTTCTAACGGTTTAAATACGGCTACGACATTTTGGCCCAAGTAGTCGGTATATGTACCAATGCCTTGTTGGGAGTGCTGCGCCTGCTTGAAGCCATCTAGGCGTCGAATCAGAGAACTGGGCATGTCTAGGGCGGCTCCAGCGATTACCGTACCGTCCGGAGCGGCAATATACATTTTTCCGGTTGTCCCAAAATGAACGGAGGTTAAAATGTTTTGCAAGCGGCTAAGCTGTGTTGTGCTGGTAATAACGCCGCGAATGGTTCCGTCTTCGCCATGGACAGGAGACGCAAACACAAGAACGGGCCGTCCTGTGGAGCGATCAACTAAAACATTGCTTAAGGTAACTTTGCCTTGCTTGGCTTGTTGAAAATAATCGCGGTCGCCAAGGTACAGGTTTAAAGGGCCATTCACGGAAGCTCTGGCGATACCGCTGGCATCGATAAAGGTCAAGGCGGTAAAGTTGCTCTGGACGCGAAACGTCTCATCCAGAACTAATTGAATATCTGCAGAGGTTCCTTGTCTTACGGAAGGAAGATTGCTTAAGAGTTCAACGAAGCTGGACTGTTCTGTGAACCAACGTTGTACGTTGGCGTTCTGGATATCTGTGATATATTGTAATTCCCGATAAACGGAAGGATCGGAGATGGGAGAAGAGGTGCGCTCTTGTAAGGGCAGTAACAGCAATAACGGGGTAAAAACCAGTAAAGCGGAGCTGAAAAGCAGTCTTGACTGCATATCATCTAAGCGCAGTCTGTTGAGCAGATATGCAATGGCATCGCGCCAGTTCATGGTGTCACCTCCTTATACTAAACATAATTAATTCGCAGTATTTTAGGAAAATCCTGCTCGGTAATAGGACATAAATACCTTTGCAAAGACAATGGGCCTATTAAAAGTTTGACTTTTTTATGAAGTACTTAAGAGAAACTTGTTTCTAGCGTAAAACCCTTGCATTAAAAAGTGGCTTTCTGTATAATATATCGGGTTGCGTTAAGAAACTGCCGATACATACGTAAAATCGGACGTATGCTGATGCTATGGCGACGAAGCCGAAGCAGTTTGGATGTTTCTTAGTAAGCGTGCAACCAAAGGAAGGGAGGCTGCCATGTCTAGTCAATTTGATGTTGCTATTATCGGTGGTGGTCCTGCTGCTATTTTTGCAGCGTATGAGCTGACTTTAAAAAATCCATGCCCGAAGGTGGCGCTGGTGGAAGCAGGACAGGACATTTATAATCGCCGCTGTCCGATAGCCGAGAAAAAAGTTTCGCAGTGTATCAATTGCAAACCCTGCAGCATTATGCGCGGCTTTGGCGGCGCGGGAGCTTTTTCCGACGGTAAATACAATTTGACGACCGAGTTTGGCGGTTGGCTGCATGAGTATCTTGATGATGAAGAAGTCATGGACTTGATTTACTATATTGATGCCGTCAATTGCTCCTATGGAGCGCCTTCTGAGTGCTTTACTACGCAGAACAGTCATTTAAAGCGGCGGGCTTTGGCGTATGATCTGCATTTGCTCGAAGGCACGGTACGGCACTTGGGGACCGAAAACAATCTACAGATTTTGAAAAATGTTTACGAAGAGCTCAAAGGCAAAGTATCCTTTTTCTTTCGCACGCAAGTGGAAGAAATTTTGCCGCAAGGAGAAAATAAAGGCTTTGTGCTGAAAGCGAAAGGCGAAATAGAAGAGCTTTGCTGCGATACTTTAATCGCTGCGCCTGGACGGGCGGGAGCTGAATGGTTTTCAAAGCAATGTAATGTATTGAATTTGCCTGTGTTCAACAATCAGGTTGACGTAGGGGTGCGTGTAGAGATTCCTGCAGAAGTATTCCAACAGATTACGGATGAAGTATATGAAGCAAAGCTAGTGTATCGCACGAAACAATATGGTGATTTGGTACGCACCTTCTGCATGAACCCCAAGGGCTATGTGGTAGCGGAAAACACGGATGGGATCATCACCGTGAACGGACACAGCTACCGCGACGAAGCGCTGCATAGTAAAAATACCAATTTTGCGCTGCTTGTAAGCAATCGCTTTACAGAACCGTTTAATGAGCCCCACCAGTATGGCAAGCGCATTGCCTCGTTTTCCAACATGTTGGGAGGCGGCGTGCTGGTACAACGCTTCGGAGATTTAATTAAAGGAAGACGGACGAATGAACACCGTCTGGGTCAAAGCTTTACGCGGCCTACCTTAGATGCAGTTCCAGGCGATTTGAGTCTAGTGCTTCCTAAGCGTCATTTGGACAATATTATTGAAATGATTTACGCCTTGGACAAAGTTGCCCCCGGCATGGCGAACAATGACACTTTGCTCTACGGCGTAGAAGTCAAATTTTACAGTTCTAGGCTGGAATTAAGCAATCTTTTAGAAACAAAGTTACCAGGCATGTTTGCTATCGGAGATGGCGCAGGGGTAACTAGAGGCTTGTCTCAAGCCAGCGCTAGCGGGGTTTATGTGGCGCGGACGATTTTATCGCGCTGGAAAAAGGCTCTCTAGGGCTAGCCTGGCGCCGCAAATTGCGGTATCATTATATATAGAAACGATTAGCAAGAGGGGACCGTGCGCGGCGCCCCTCTTGACTTATATGCATTCTATTTTAAATGATCGATGCGGGAGGGGATTATGATGGATTTATGGATGACAGAGTGGCAAACCCAGCACCTGGGAATGTCGGTGCGCATAAAGGAAACATTGTTTTCTGGGCGTTCTTCGTTTCAAGAGATTGCCGTGGTGGAATCAGAACCGTTCGGACGGATGTTAGTTTTGGACGGCGTATTTCAGACCAGCTTGTTTGATGAATTTATTTATCATGAGATGATGGCTCACGTGTCGTTGAGCACACATCCTAACCCCAAACGCATCTTGATTATTGGCGGCGGAGACGGCGGTACGGCGCGAGAAGTGTTGCGTCATCCAAGCGTGGAAAAGGTAGAAATGATAGAAATCGACGGCATGGTAGTGGATGTCTGTAAAGAATTTTTACCGGAAATCAGCGCAGCTCTTATTGCCGATTCAGCGCGCTTGGAAGTGAAGATCGGCGACGGTATACAGCATATGAGCCAAGCGGAAAACGAGTACGACGTTATTATCGTGGATTGCTCGGATCCAATCGGTCCTGGCGAGGGTTTGTTTACTAAGGCGTTTTATCGGGACGTATACCGGGCTTTAAAAGCGGACGGCCTTTTTGTGCAACAGACGGAGTCGCCGTTTTATCACCAGGAGCTGATTCGGCGGCTGTGGTTGGATGTGGATGATTTGTTCCCTGTGGCGAGAATGTATCTGGCTTATATTCCTCTGTATCCAGGAGGAATGCATTCCTTCACTATGGGGTCTAAAAAGACGGATCCCTTGGAGGCAGACTTGCGTCCGTTGCCTTTCAGGACAAAGTATTTTAATGAATCGATTTACCGCAGCTGTTTTGCGTTGCCGAATTTTGTGCAAGAATTATTGACTGCAAAGACGAAATAAGTAAAACAGCAACAAAGAAAATATAAATTCCCTATTGCCAAGCGGTTCATCCTGCTATATAATAACAAACGTCGCCGATGATTCGGCACTATTCCTCGATAGCTCAATCGGTAGAGCACGCGGCTGTTAACCGCGGGGTTGTAGGTTCGAGTCCTACTCGAGGAGCCATTTTGGCCCGTTGGTCAAGCGGT
>NZ_JAQUZF010000001.1:0-100307 GCF_028691475.1 Anaeromusa sp. | reverse complement strand
TTCACCGTCCTTTGCGTAAGGTTAGGGTAGCACTTACTGATTCGCATTTGTGGGGGTGAAGTCCTTTTTATTGCCTAAAAACCCTTTGATTTTTCTAGGGTTCGAGAATATGAAAATCACTCATATATTAAATGAGTATTTTTTTAAACTCCTCTTCCTTTTTTAATAATGTCTACCTTTGTACGTTTGTATGTTCAAATCGATAATTCACAAATTCATCTAACCCCTTCAATACGCACAGTACTAACGTTGACAATGCTATATATTCTCTCTGAATTTCTATTAAAGCTGCTTTGGGGACAGTGGGACGTTCCTTTTGGGTCAACTTTCTATAATTAACGATAGCGAAAGATATACGCAAAAAAACCGCTCTTCATGATAATCTATTCCTAGCTTACCATAAATGAGCGGTTTTTTCATCTTTTACACAGTCAGTTTCTATTATTCAACAGTGACGCTTTTTGCGAGATTCCTTGGTTTATCTACGTCGCAGCCGCGAGTGACGGCGGCGTAGTAGGCCAGGAGTTGCAGCGGAATGACCGCCAGCAACGGCGCCAGGTATTTGTCGGTCGCAGGAATCTGAATGACATGATCCACGTATTTTTTCAGCTGCTCGTCGCCTTTAAGGCCGATGCCGATAACGACGGCGTCCCGCGCCTTGACTTCTTTAATATTGCTCAGGGTTTTCTCATACACGTCGGTCTGTGTCGCCAAAGCGATAACCGGCACGCCTTCAATAATCAAGGCCAAGGTGCCGTGTTTGAGTTCGCCCGCGGCATAGGCTTCCGCATGAATGTAGGAGATTTCTTTGAGCTTTAGAGCGCCTTCCAAAGCCACTGCATAGTCCAGCGAACGACCGATGAAGAATACGTCTTCGCTGAAGCCGTATTGCTGGGCAAAGGTTTTAATGGGCTCTACGTCTTCCAGAATTTCATGCGCCTGTGCAGGCAGTTCCCGCAGACCGCGGATAAGCTCCTGAATCCGTTCAGCAGGCAGAACTTCTTTGAGGCCTGCCATATAGATGCTCAGCATGCAAAGCGTAACCAGCTGCGTTGTATAGGCTTTGGTAGAAGCCACGGAAATCTCCGGGCCCGCCAGGGTGTACACTACTTGATCCGCTTCCCGAGCGATGGAGGAACCCAACACGTTGGTAATTGCCAGCGTGCGAGAGCCAAGACGCTTTGCTTCTTTCAGCGCCGCCAGAGTATCGCTGGTTTCGCCGGACTGACTGATAACAATGGTCAGCGTCTTCTCGTCGATCAAGGGCGAACGATAGCGGAACTCGGAGGCGATGTCTACTTCCACCGGGATGCGCACCAAGCGCTCAATGAAGTTCTTGCCCACCATGCCTGCATGATACGCCGTACCGCAGGCCACGATGGCAATTTTGCTGATATTGTCCATATCATGACGCGACCATTTCAATTCTTCGAACACGATATGGCTGTCGTCTTTAGCCAGCCGTCCGCTCATGGTTTCCCGCACCGCTTTAGGCTGTTCGTAGATTTCCTTGATCATGAAATGCTCGTAGCCGCCTTTTTCCGCAGCTTCCGCATCCCATTTGACTTCGAATACTTTTTTGGTAACAGGCACGCCTTGGCGATTCATCACCCAAACCGCATCTTTGGTCACAATGGCCATTTCACCGTCGCTGAGAATGTACGTACGGCGGGTACGCTTGATGATCGCGGGGATATCGGAAGCGATGAAGTTTTCTCCTTCACCCAGGCCGATAACCAGCGGATTGTCCTGTTTGGTGCAAATCAGCTTGTCCGGATCTTCTTCCGACAAGAACACCAATGCATAGGAACCTTCAATTTCAGCCAGAACTTTTTTTACGGCTTCTTCAAAGTTTCCTTGGTAATGCTCTTCCAGTAAATGGGCTACTACTTCTGTATCCGTTTCGGAAGTAAAGACATGGCCTTTAGCAATCAGGTCTTCCTTCAGTTCCAGATAGTTTTCAATAATCCCGTTATGGACTACCGTAAACTTACCAGTGCAGTCGGTATGGGGATGGGAGTTGACGTCCGACGGACGCCCATGGGTCGCCCAGCGAGTATGTCCAATGCCAACATGTCCTTGAGGCGCCCGGTTTTCCAGGCGTTTACAAAGAGCGTTCAGACGACCGACGCTTTTTTCCACATTCACCTTAGCGCCGTCAAAGACCGCAATGCCCGCCGAGTCGTAGCCGCGATACTCCAGTTTGCTCAAGCCTTCCAATAAAAACGGGGTCGCCTGGTCTGGACCAATATAACCAACAATACCACACATAATAGTATCCTCCTGCTTACACTTCTTAGGGAGGTTCCTGCCAAGACGCATTGTCCCCGCGGTCACCCACGGGTTTTGTCGTCTTTTTGCGGCTGCAGGTCCGCCGAGAGGCATCCGCTGATCGTCTCGATGCTCCTCTTCCTCGTCCTCTTGACTGCAACACAATCAAGAGCCAGCGCTTCATGGTCGGCTTTGCTTGCCTTGCTGTTTCCACCTCCTTGGGGCAAAACCAGCCTGACAGTAAACAAAGGAGCACCTCCCGTGCTCCTTTGCAACGTCATATATAGCTATTGTACTCGACGTCCGTCGTTTGGTCAACTTACTTCTCTCTTACGGTTTCGCGCTTACGCTTGTTCCCGATCTATAACGGTCGCTACTTCCTGCGCCAGAGAATCAAGCTGCTCTTGTACCGGTCCTTCGGCCATCACGCGAATCAGCTTTTCCGTCCCCGAGGCGCGCACCAGAATGCGTCCTTCTTCGCCCAAAACGGCTTCCGCCTTTTCAATGGCTTCACAGATGGCTTCGTTGTCTTGCCAGCCTTCTTTGGTGCCTACGCGCACATTGACCAGCACCTGCGGGAAACGCGTCATTACGCCGGCCAGTTCGGACATGGCTTTGCCGCTTTCTTTCAAATTGGCCAACAGCTGCAGCGCCGTCAAAATACCGTCGCCAGTAGTGCTGAACTGTCGGAAAATGATATGACCGGACTGCTCGCCGCCCAGAGAGAAGCCGGAGGCGCGCATGGCTTCCAGCACATACCGGTCTCCTACCGGCGTCACTACCACGGTGCCGCCTTCTTTGCGGATCGCCTGATGCAGCCCGAGATTACTCATGACCGTCGCCACCAGAGTATGCTCTTTGAGCTTTCCTTGACGCAAAAGAGCCAAAGCGCAAATAACCATGATCTGGTCGCCGTCAACAATGTTTCCTTTTTCATCTACGACTAGGCAACGGTCCGCATCGCCGTCGTTGGCAATGCCAACATGCGCTTTTTGCCGCAGCACTTCCCTCTGCAGCGCATCCAGATGCGTAGAGCCGCAGCCTTCATTGATATTAATGCCGTCAGGCTGATTGTAAAGCACCGTAACCTCAGCGCCTAAACGCTCTAAAATGCGCGGCGCCGCTTCAAAGGCGGCTCCATTGGCACAGTCCAAGACCACGCGCAGACCCTGCAAATCGCCTTTAATTGTCCCGGCCAAATAGTCTAGATATCGATCCAAAAGCTCATGGCCAGGTTCAATGGTTCCCACCTGAGCGCCGGTCGGACGCTTGCCGCCTTTTTCGTCGCAAGACAGCACAAGTTCTTCGAGCTGATCCTCTACTTCATCAGGCAGCTTATACCCTGTACCGGCAAAAAACTTGATACCATTGTCCGGATACGGATTATGCGACGCAGAAATTACAGCGCCTGCCTGGGCTTTACAAGAATGCGTCAAATAAGCTACAGCCGGTGTCGGCACTACGCCCAACAGCACTGCCTTGCCGCCTGCGGCGCAAATACCGGCGGCCAAGGCCGCTTCCAGCATCGGACCGGACAAGCGAGTATCGCGGCCAATCAAAATTGTAGGCTGGCATTTACTATGCCGCCCAAAATAGGTGGTCGCCGCCCAGCCTAACCGAAATGCCAATTCCGGCGTCAGTTCTTTATTTGCAATCCCCCGCACTCCGTCGGTTCCAAACAATCTTGCCATCGTTTTTAAAATCCCCCTCTAGAAAATCTTTAACCATGCCGCTTAGCGCGGCGGTCCGTACAGCTCTATCAGCGACAACGCCGCCATATACCCGTCAAGAGCCGCGCTCATAATGCCTCCAGCGTAACCGGCGCCCTCTCCTAAAGGATACAAGCCCTGCAGCGTAAGAGACTGAAAATCCCGCCCCCGCAAAATACGAAGCGGTGCGGAGGTGCGCGTCTCTACGCCGGTCAACACGGCTCCCGGATGATCAAAACCCTTAATCTTTCGGCCAAAATCCGGCAGAGCCTGCCGCAGGGTATCACCGACAAAAGCAGGCAAGCAAGCGCCTAAATGGGTTCGTTTGATGCCCGGCCGATAGCTTGGGGAGGTTAAAAACTCCGTCTTGCCGTCATGGCCCTGCAAAAAATCCCCTACCGCCTGCACCGGTGCGGCATAACCGCCGCCGCCAGCAGCAAAAGCCGCTTGTTCCCACTGCCGTTGAAAAGACACGCCTCCTAAGGGCGTGCCGTCATGATCCTCCGGCAGCACATTCACAACCAACGCGCTGTTAGCAAGCCCCGAAGCGCGGCTGTAAAGACTCATGCCGTTAGTTACAACGCCGCCCTCTTCGGAGGCGCTGGCGATTACCAGACCTCCTGGGCACATGCAAAAAGAGTACGCCGTCCGCCCGTTGCTGGGATGATGGTAGACCAGCGCGTAATCCGCCGCCCCTAGGCGCGGATGCCCTGCGGCAGCGCCATATTGCGCCTGATCCAGCACTTCCTGCGGATGCTCAATACGCAGGCCGATAGCGAAGGGTTTTGCTTCCATCGCCGCTCCTCTTGCCTGGAGCATAGCGTAGGTATCCCGTGCGCTATGGCCGATGCCCAACAGCACAGCCGCGCAGGCTTCGCGTTCTTGCCCGTTGATTTCAACAGCAGCAACGCGGCCATCTGTCACTTGCAAATCAGTTACCTGATGCTCGAAGCGTACTTCGCCGCCCAAACGCTTAATCTCTTCACGCAAGTTTTTAACAACCAAGCGCAATAGGTCCGTACCCACATGCGGCTTATGCAAATAGGCGATTTCCGGCGGCGCCCCAGCGTCTACCATGATTTCCAGCAATTCCTGCATCCGCGGATGGTTTACCCGCGTCGTCAGCTTGCCGTCCGAAAAGGTACCGGCGCCGCCTTCGCCAAATTGCACATTACTTGCCGGATCCAGCCGTCCGCTTTGCCAAAAGTCAGCTACGTCACGGCTGCGCCGTTCCACATCCCGTCCTCGCTCCAGCACCAGCGGCCGGTAGCCTTGACGAGCCAAAGCCAAGGCGGCAAACAGCCCCGCCGGTCCTAGGCCTACTACTACAGGCCGCCCCTTTAAGGGCGTTGTCCCCAGCAGAATCGGCGGCCGTTCTTTGGGTTGTCCCAAAACAATATCCCGGTCATTGCGAAGTTTTTTGCACACCGCCTTTTCCAGCGGCGTTTCGACCTGTAACGTATGGACAAAAGAAATATGCGGCTTGCGCCGCGCGTCCACCGCACGGCGGACAATTCGCACCTTTTGGATGTCTCCCTCTTTTAGCCCCAGCCGTTTAGCGGCAGCCGTCGTTAAAGGAGTTTCATCCTCCAGAGCGGTACGAAAATTATGAATGACTATCAAACTTCTTACTCCTATCTTTAAAAAACGTCTTAGCGTTCTACACTAATTTGCACATGCACTTTCGGCGGCTGAAAAACCACGCCTGGTTGCGCCTGCAAGATCAATTCCCGATCCATATTGCCGTTTACCTGCGACAAGTCAATGATTTCCGTAGAAATATAAGGCATTCCGTCCAGCACAGCCTTATCTCCTTGCGCTTCTACCTTGTTAGGCACAATTACCATGCGGGTAATCTTGGTGCCCAACGGTAATTGTCCTTGGAAAGCCGCTTCCACATCCAGTTGTTTTTTTATCTGCGGCTTGGACCAAGCAACAAGCACATGAGACACATCAGGCGTAATGGTAACACCTTCCGCCAGCCGGCCTTCACTATTTAAAGCCAAGACCGGAGCTTCCACTTCAAAGGAAGCATCCTTGCCGCTGGCGTCGACGGTTACCACTACCTGGCTGACCGCCGCTACAGCGCTGCGCAGTCCTTCTAGACGCACTTGCTTCACCGATAAATCCGTCTTCACGCTAGCCGTCTGCGGCTCTGGACTGCCGTTTAGGCGCAATTCTACAGGCACTACTTTGGAGATAATCATTTCCAAAGTAATGGGTACAGGGTTCGGTTGAATCTCTAGTAATTCTACGCCGCTAGGCACATTCACCTGAAAACGGGGCGCCTGTTTCCCTTCGCTCAGCCCCTTTAGGTCCAGCACCGCCTTCATATCCGCCGGATTCAGATACGCCACGGCGCTGCGCGGCCCCTTGACGCGGATTCGCACAGTTTCCGGCAATTGATGCACGACTAAGTCGCTGGCCAGATTGTGCACCTCAACGGGTACGCTATAGCTGACCTCTGCCGGCGGATTTTGTTCATTCATTACATAAAGCCACAAAAAAATGGCAGAAAAAAGTGCTAACAGCTTCATTGCCAAATTTCTGCGCAATAAGTTCACCAATCCCTGCATCACAGCTTATTGCCTCCAATTAAAGAAGTCCCCAAGGCTTGTATGACGCTGCACCACCAAGGGGCGCAGCATTTCCTTCAGGCTTTCCGTATCCAGATAGCGAGTGAGCTTACCAGAACGAGCTACGGAAATAGTGCCTGTTTCCTCACTGACTACCACTACTACGGCGTCTGTCTGTTCTGTTATACCGATCGCCGCTCTGTGACGCGTCCCCAGCTCTTTACTCAAGCTGCGGTCTTCCGTCAAAGGCAGCAGACAGCCCACCGCCAACACACGGTTGCCGCGTAGTACCGCAGCGCCGTCATGCATAGGCGTATTAGGAATAAAAATATTAATCAAGAATTCATTAGATACAATACCATCAACCTTGATCCCAGTTTCGGTATAATCCCCCAAGCCAGTTTCCCGCTCCAGCACCAACAGCGCGCCAATCTTGTTTTTCGCCAGCACCGCCACGGCCTTAGCCATTTCCTGCAAGAAATCTTCAGTTTCTTCCTCATTTAAAAAAGCGTTCTTACGAAACAGCTTGCCGCGCCCTAATTGTTCCAACGCCCGGCGCAGTTCCGGTTGAAATACCACAGGCAAAGCCACGAGCATGACGGTCACTGTTTTTTGGAGCAGCCAATAGACTACGTTTAACCCCAGCCACTTGCTGCCCGCCGTAGCCAAAAGAAGCAGCATCAGCCCTTTTACCAATGCCGCCGCGCGAGTGTCGCGAATCATATAATACAACCGATACAATACAAAGGCAACTATAATAATATCAATCACGTCAAGACCGCTTAACGTGGCCAGGATCACTTCAATTTGCGACATCATGGTGAAAACCCCTCACGCTGCTTATACTCAGCCCATAAATTCATACATATTCATTTTTTATTCGTTCTTTAGCGGCTCAATCCCTTTTTACAAATTCATTTTTTTCGGTTGCCTTCAGCATTTTCTTGGGATAAGTGCAAAAATGAGACCATAGACGGTCTCAAAAAAACCAGGTCCACGCTTTTACCGCATGGACCTGGGAAAAAAGTCTTAAATTTTTGTTACTTCATCAACCCAACCGAACTTGTCGGCAATTTTACCGGACTGAATGCCTGTAACATGATCGAACAGCTTTTGCGCAAAAGGACCAGTCTTATTGTCGTGAATGCTAATCTTATGGCCCTTCCAGCAAAGCTCGCCCACCGGCGAGATAACCGCTGCCGTACCGGTGCCAAATACTTCTTCCAACTGCCCTTTGGCATGAGCTTCGAACACTTCGTCAATGGAAATGGCTCGTTCCTCTGCCGGCACGCCCCAGTCTTTACAAAGCTCAAGCACCGTGCGACGGGTCATACCGCCGAGAATGCTGCCATTCAGAGCCGGAGTAATGACTTTGCCGCCAATTTTAAAGCAGATATTCATCGTACCCACTTCTTCAATGTACTTGCGCTCACAGGCGTCCAGCCAGAGTACCTGCGCAAAGCCTTCTTTCTTCGCTTCAATCTGCGCTTTCAAGCTGGCTGCGTAGTTAGCCGGCGTTTTGGCTTCGCCAAGACCGCCCTTGATAGCCCGTACATAATGATCTTCTACTTTGATGGCTACCGGGTTAAAGCCTTCGGCATAGTACGCGCCGACCGGCGAGAGAATAATAAACAGCTTATAGCGGTCCGAACTCTTTACTCCCACATAGGGATCGTCGGCAATAACAAAAGGACGTACATACAAGGATGTACCTTCGCCTTTAGGCACCCAGCGTTTTTCCAGCTCTACCAGTTTGTGCAGTCCTTCCCGCAGCAGCTCCGTGTCCATCTGGGGGATACAGAGAATATCCGCCGAACGGTTGAACCGGGCAAGATAATCGCGAGTCCGGAAAATGACAACACGGTCATCATCGGTTTTGAACGCTTTAATGCCTTCAAAAATACCCTGACCATAATGAAGGATCATAGCCGCCGGAGAAAGGTCGAAATCGCCGTAAGGCTCAATGCGCGGCGAATGCCACCCTTTACCTGTCTCATAATCCATGACAAACATGTGATCCGTAAAGTAGTGACCAAAGCCAAGCTTATCCTGCGGGGGAAGCTCCTTGGGTGTAGTTACCTTTGTTACTTTAATTTCCGCCATAGTCTGACTGCCTCCTTCTCATGCATACAACCTGTAATAAGTCCGCTAGCATTAGACCTATTATATATCGTTTTTTGTATACATGTCAAGGAAGCTTTGTTGTTTTCGGATAATTTCTTCCGCAGCTTCCATGGCCAGCTTTACCTGTGCTGGAGAAGTGCCGCCGAAGGAGTTGCGGTTTTCCACGCAAGTCTCCACCTTAATCGCCTCTAAGATATCCGCCTCAAAAAGCGGTGAAAACTGCTGGAACTCGGCGATGGACAAATCCATCAGCCATTTTTCCTGTTCGATGCAATACCGCACCGTCTTGCCGACTACTTCGTGAGCCTGGCGGAAGGGCAGCCCTTTTTTCACCAGATAATCCGCCATATCGGTGGCGTTGGAGAAGTCATGGCGCACAGCCTGCTCCATCTTTTCCTGGCGCACCCGCAAACCGCGAATCATCGCCGCATAGACAGCCAAGCTGAATTTAATGGTATCAATGGCGTCAAACAAGCCTTCCTTATCTTCCTGCAAGTCCTTGTTATACGCCAGCGGCAAGCCTTTTACCGTCGTCAGCATCGCCATCAAGTGGCCAATGACCCGGCCGCTTTTGCCGCGCACCAGCTCCGCCATATCCGGGTTCTTCTTCTGAGGCATGATGCTGGAACCTGTGCAATGAGCATCATCAAGCTCAATAAAAGCAAACTCCGCTGAAGACCAAAGAATGATTTCTTCACTGATCCGGGATAAGTGCACCATCAGAATGGAGGCGAAAGAAAGAAACTCCAAAATGTAGTCGCGGTCGCTTACAGCGTCCAAGCTGTTTTGGTACACTTGCGCAAACCCAAGCTGCTCCGCTACATAGTGGCGATCGATTGGGAAGGTTGTGCCTGCCAGCGCCCCCGCCCCCAAGGGCAGAATGTCCGTCCGGCGCTGCACGCCCTGAAGGCGTTCAAAATCTCGCGCCAGCATGAAAAAGTAGGCCATCATGTGGTGGGAGAAAAGAATCGGCTGCGCCCGCTGCAAGTGCGTATAGCCAGGCATAATGACCTGCAGATTATTCTGCGCCGCCTCTACAAAAGCCTTTTGCAAGTCTTCCAGCAGTTTCGCAATTTCGCCGATTTCCCGGCGTACATACATGTGCGTATCCACCGCTACCTGGTCATTGCGGCTTCGGGCCGTATGCAGCTTGCCGCCGACGGCGCCGATGCGCTCAGTCAGACGCTTTTCGATATTCATGTGAATATCTTCCAAGGATACTTCAAAAGAAAAATTACCGGCTTCAATATCCGCCAGGATGTCTTGCAGCCCTTGGCGGATGGTGGCAGCTTCAGCGTCCGTCAGAATGCCGCAACGCGCCAGCATAGCCGCATGGGCCATGCTGCCGGCAATGTCTTCTCGATACATTCTCTTATCAAAAGAGATGGAGGAGTTAAACTCCTCCATCATGGCGTCGGTCGTTTTGGTGAAACGTCCACCCCACATGCTCTTACTCATTTTATACCTGCCTCTTTTTTCATCAAGGCCCGCACTTTAAGGGGCAAGCCGAAAAGATTAATGAAGCCAGTTGCGTCGGCCTGGTTATATACTTCGTCGCGTTCAAAGGTAACAAATTCTTTGCTATACAGAGAGTAGGGGGATTTAGCCCCTGCCGCCATGATGTTGCCTTTGTAGAGTTTGAGTCTTACTGTGCCTGTAACGGTTTCCTGAGTGCTGTCAACGAAAGCTGCGAGAGCTTCCCGAAGCGGTGTAAACCACATGCCGTCATACACGAGTTCGCCATAGCGGATCGCCACGCCTTCTTTGTAATGCATGGTCTGACGATCCAGGCAAAGGTATTCCAGTTCGCGATGTGCATAGTACAAAATGGCTCCGCCTGGGTTTTCATAGACGCCGCGAGATTTCATACCAACAAGACGGTTTTCCGTGATATCGGTAATACCGATGCCGTTGGCAGCGCCGATTTCATTGAGCTTGGTCAAAAGTTCAACCGAAGCCAATTTTTCGCCATTAACGGCCACTGGCAGGCCTTTTTCAAAATCAACTGTTACATATTCAGCTTTGTCAGGCGCAGCTTCCGGCGCTTTCGTGACAAGAAGCATTTCGTTTTTAGGCGCATTCCACGGATCTTCAAGATCGGCCCCTTCATGGCTCAGATGCCAGATGTTGCGGTCCATGCTGTAGGTCTTATTGCTTGTGGCTACTGGGACATTGTGTGCTGCCGCATAAGCAAGGGCATCTTCACGCGAACGGATTTCCCATTCACGCCAAGGAGCGATGATTTTTAACTGCGGCGCCAGCGCCTTGATGGTCAGCTCAAAGCGAACCTGATCGTTGCCTTTACCTGTAGCGCCGTGGGCAATAGCGTCAGCGCCTTCTTTTTCAGCGATAGCCACCATAGCTTTAGCGATCAGCGGCCGGGCAAAGGAGGTGCCCAGCAGGTATTTTCCTTCGTAAACAGCGCCGGCTTTCAGCGTCGGCCATACATACTCTTCCAGAAACGGTTTTACCAAGTCTTCAACGTAAATTTTGCTGGCGCCCGAAGCAATGGCTTTGTCCCGGACGACGTCCAGCTCGTCCCCTTGGCCGATATCGGCACACATGGCGATGACTTCGCAGCCATCGTAGTTTTCTTTGAGCCAGGGAATGATTACCGAAGTATCCAGGCCGCCCGAGTAGGCCAATACCACTTTTTTAATTTTACTCATTATAACTTCCTCCTCGCTTATTCGCCCATTACCAGGGCCATGACGGCTTTTTGCACATGCAGCCGGTTTTCCGCTTCGTCAAAGACTACCGATTGCGGACCTTCCAGAACGTCTTCAGTAATCTCTTCGCCGCGATGCGCCGGCAGACAGTGCAGAACAATGGCCTTTTTATCGGCCGCAGCCAGCACTTGCTGGTTAATTTGGTAGTTTTTGAAAACGGCCTGGCGCGCCACCTGTTCGCTCTCCATGCCCATGCTGGCCCAGACGTCCGTGTACAGCACATCCGCTCCGGCGGCTGCTTCCAGCACGTCTTGCGTCAGTTCAATGCGGCTGCCTGTTCCTTGAGCCACCTGCTTCGCCGCAGCCACAATACCCGCGTTCGGCTCGTACGCCGTAGGGGTGGCCACGGAAATATCCATGCCGAATTTGGCGCAGCCATGCATCAGCGAATGGACCATATTGTTGCCGTCGCCGATATAGGCCATTTTCAACCCTTTCAAGGAGCCTTTATGCTCTCGAATGGTCAAAAGGTCCGCCATCGCTTGGCAAGGATGCAGCCGGTCTGTAAGTCCGTTAATGACCGGAATATCCGCATACGCAGCCAGCTCTTCCACCTCAGCATGAGAAAAAGTGCGAATCATAATGCCGTCCAAGTAGCGCGATAGCACACGGGCCGTATCTTTTACAGGTTCGCCGCGGCCAATCTGAAGATCATTGGCGCTTAAAAACAGCGCCTGCCCCCCGAGCTGCCACATGCCGACTTCGAAAGAAACCCGGGTGCGGGTGGAGGATTTTTGGAAAATCATACCCAGCGTTTTACCGCGCAAAATAGGATGCGCTTCCCGCCGCTGCTGCTTTTCTTTTAGATCTGCCGCCAGATCCAGCACCTGTTCCAGCTCTTCCGTAGACCATTCCTGTATTGATAAAAAATCCCTGCCGTATAGGCTCATGGCTATCCCTCGCTTTTTCCATTATACAAAGATATTCCTTACGCTGTCAAAACGCGCCGTGTTCTTTCAGCACGCCGTCCAGAACAGCGATCACTTCTTCTATATGCGCCGCAGTAATATTAAGCGGCGGTACGAACCGCAGCACGTTGCCTGCGGTGCAATTGATGATGACGCCTTTTTCCAGGCAAGCTTCCACAATGCCTCGTCCCTGACCGGCCAGCTCCGCGCCCACAATCAAGCCGCGCCCCCGAACCGTGGTAATGACGCCCGGATATTTTTGCGCCAGCTGCCGCAGTTTGTCCTGCAGCAATTGACCCAGCTTGTTGGCATTATCCAGCAATCCTTCTTCCTCCATGGCTTCCATGACAGCCAAAGCCGCCGCGCAAGCCAGCGGATTACCGCCAAAGGTGCTGCCGTGATCGCCGGCATGAAATGCCTGCGCCACTTCTTCTTTAGCCAGGAAAGCGCCAATCGGCACGCCGCCAGCCAGTCCTTTAGCCAAAGTGACAATATCTGGCGTAATCCCTTCTTGCTCATACGCAAAAAAGGTTCCTGTTCGGCCAACGCCGGTCTGAATTTCATCAAAAATCAGCAGCGCCCCATGCTTATCGCAAAGCTCGCGTACCGCTTTTAAGTACCCTGCCGGCGGTACATGCACGCCGCCTTCGCCTTGAATAGGCTCCAGCAATACCGCGCAGGTCTTAGCCGAAACCGCCGCTTCCATCGCCGCCAAATCACCGAAAGGCACATGGGAAAAGCCCTGCGGCAATGGCTCATAGCCTTTTTGGTATTTTTCCTGTGCTGTCGCCGTCAAGGTCGCCAAGGTGCGCCCATGGAAGCTGTGCTGAGCCGTGATGATTTCTACTTTGCTCTCGCTTTGCAGCTTGCCGTATTTACGCGCCAGCTTCATCGCTCCTTCGTTCGCTTCCGCGCCGCTATTGGCGATAAAAACGCGTTCCAAGCCGCTGCGCTGGGCCAGCTTTTGCACCAGCTTGGCCTGCACTTCCGTATAATACAGATTGGAGCAATGGATGAGTTTTCCCGCCTGCTCCGCCACTGCCTTCACCAAGCCAGGATGTCCGTGTCCTAGAAGGTTGACAGCAATACCTGCCAAAAAGTCGAGATATTTTTTACCTTCGTTGTCGTATACATACGGGCCTTCGCCGCGTTCCAAAACGATGGGGTATCTGGCGAACACCGGCAGATAATACTGCGCATCCAGCGCCATCACTGCATTCTTGTTCATGTTCTTTCCTCCTTAGCGCACCACTTCGCTGCCAATACCGCCGGAGGTAAAAACCTCCAGGAGCAGCGAATGCTGCTGGCGACCATCAATGATATGCGCTTTTTTAGCGCCGCCTTTCAAAGCGCGCACGCAAGCTTCCACCTTAGGAATCATACCGCCGTCGATGACTTTATCAACAATCAACGCCTGCGCTTCTTCAAAGGTCAGCGTGGAAATAAAGCTGCTCTTATCGTTGAAATCACGATAAATGCCTTCCACATCGGTCAGCAGCAGCAATTTTTCAGCCGCCAGCGCCCCGGCCACTTCACCAGCTACCGAGTCAGCGTTGATATTGTAGCTTTCGTAATTTCGCCCGACGCCGATCGGCGCAATAACCGGAATGTAGCCTTTATCAAGCAGATCGTGAATCAGCTGCGTATTGACGCTGGCCACATCGCCTACAAAGCCGATATCCACTTCTTTAATCTCGCCGTTTTCATGGACTTTGGCCAAATGTTTTTCCGCCACAATCAAATCCGCGTCCTTGCCGGTCAAACCGACCGCTTTCGCGCCATGCTGATTGAAAAGGCTTACAATTTGCGAATTGAGTTTGCCTACCAGCACCATCTCCGCCACTTCCACCGTTTCTTCATCGGTGACGCGCAAGCCGCTGATAAATTCCGACTGCTTGCCAACTTTTTTCAGCATCGCCGTAATCTCCGGACCGCCGCCATGTACCACAACAGGCTTCATGCCCAAGCATTTCATCAGTACAATATCCTGAATCACGCTGTGCTTGAGTTCTTCATTCACCATGGCGTTACCGCCGTATTTAACAACAATGGTTTTGCCCACAAAACGCTGAATATAAGGCAGAGCCTCAATCAATACACCGGCTTTTTCTGCTGCTTCCATCATGTTTATTCGTCTCTCCTTTAGGCGGCTCAGGTATGATACTCGCCGTTGATCTTAACATATTCATAAGAAAAGTCGCAGGTCCAAACCGTAGCTTCCGCAGAACCCACGCCCAGATCCACCGTTACAACGATATCATGCTGCTGCATCACTTTCTGCAGCACTTCTTCGTCTGTATCAGCCTTCATGCCGCCCTTAACCACTTGCTCGGCGCCCAGCCATACAGCCAATTTTTCCGCATTGATATTGGTTTCGGAATAACCTACCGCCGAAACAATGCGGCCCCAATTGGGATCCTGTCCAAAGAAAGCAGTTTTCACCAAGGGAGACTTGGCAATGGTCATCGCCGCCTTTTTGGCTTCATAGAAGCTGATGGCGCCCTTCACCTGAACTTCGAGGAACTTCGTCGCTCCTTCGCCGTCTCTGGCGATGGCTTTGGCCAAGAAGACGCATACCGCGTGCAGCGCCGTCAAGAACGTCATGTAATCTTCCGTATCCACCCGGTCAACAACTTCATTGCCAGCCAGACCGTTGGCCAATACCGCTACCATGTCGTTAGTGCTGGTATCGCCGTCCACACTGATCATGTTAAAGGAAACCTGGATGCAATATGCAAGAGCCTGCTGCAAAACAGGCTGTGAAATAGCTGCGTCAGTGGTAATAAACGCCAGCATAGTCGCCATGTTGGGATGAATCATGCCCGATCCCTTAGCAACGCCGCCGATGCGCACTGTTTTACCGCCTAATTCCAACTCCACCGCAATGGCTTTGGAAAAGGTATCGGTCGTCATAATGGCCTTGCCGGCGTTCTTCTCGCCGTCCACGGAAAGCTCGGCCGCCGCTTTCACAATCCCTTGCTTCACTTTATCCATGGGAAGCTCCACGCCGATCACGCCGGTAGAAGCCACAAATACTTCGCTGGCGTCTACATTCAGCGCTTTAGCCGCTTCCGCCGCCATCGCTCTAGCGTCAGCCAGGCCCTGTTCGCCTGTGCAGGCATTGGCGCAGCCGGCGTTGACCACAATGGCTTTCGCCTGGCCTTTGGCCGCCACTTCTTTAGATACAGCCACAGGCGCCGCCGCCATGGTGTTCAAGGTGAACGTCGCAGCCGCTGTAGCCGGCACGTCGCTGACAATCAGCGCTACATCCTCTTTACCGCTTTTCTTAATGCCGGCTTTTACGCCTGCCGCTTTAAACCCTTTAGGGGCAGTAATACTGCCTGGTATTTCTTTCAACATGCTATGGTTCCTCCTCTAATTTCCTTGCTTAGGGATACACGGGGGATAATTCCAAGCCGGTTTTTTCCGGCAAGTTGAACAGAACGTTCATATTTTGCACCGCTTGACCGGCAGCGCCCTTCACCAAGTTATCAATAGCCGAAAGAGCTACGACACGACGGGTCCGCAGATCCACATGCCAGCCCAAATCGCAGAAATTGCTGCCCCGCACGGCTTTGGTGGCCGGATAACCGCCACGTCCCAAAAGGCGCACAAAGTATTCTTGGGCGTAAGCCTCTTCATAAGCTGCATCCACGGCTGCCGCTTCCACGCCGTTTTTCAAGCGTGCATAACAAGTGCTGAGAATGCCTCGCGCCATGGGAATCAAGTGCGGTGTAAAGCTCAGCACAAGCGACGTCTTAGCCAAGCCGCCCAAGGCTTGCTCGATTTCCGGCGTATGCCGATGCCCGCCCACATTGTAGGCTTTCAAGTTCTCATACATTTCGCCAAAATGACTGTTCAGGCTCAACGAACGTCCCGCACCGGACACGCCGGATTTAGCGTCCACCACAAGGGAATCCAATTCCACTAAGCCTTTTTTCACCAGCGGCGCCAACGCCATAATGCTGGCCGTTGTATAACAGCCGGCATTGCCGACAATTTTCGCGCCGCGAATGTCTTCCCGGTACCATTCGGTCAAGCCGTATACCGCCTTGGCGTCCTTGTGCGTATGCGGCACTTTATACCAGGCTTCGTAAATCGCCGTATCTTTAAAACGATAATCAGCGCCTAAATCAATAATTTTGACGTCCGTCTTCTCCAATCGTTTACCTACCGCCATGGCATGACCGTGAGGCAGCGCGATGAAAAGCACATCACTGTCAGCCGCCACCTCATCCAAGGCTTCCATGCTGACCAGCTTGGCCTCCTGCACCGCTTGCAAGTGCGGATATACCTCCGCAATGGACTTGCCGGCGCTGCTCTCCGAAGTAATATAACGAATATCCGCTTCCGGGTGTCCTCCCAAAAGACGTAACAATTCCGCTCCTGTGTACCCGGTAGCGCCAATAATGCTTACTTTCATCTTTCCCATACCTCCTCACGTCTATGTTAAATAATTATACATGTATATGAATATTAATTCAAGTGCTTTCTGCAGGAGTAAAGTGAATTTCACCAAAAACATCACTTTGTTTACCACAATTCCTGCAGCTTTTTTCCGGCGTCAGCCAATGCAGACGGCGCTGTCGGTCCAAGAGGGGCGCTCCGCAGCCGCGGCAGAAGGTACGCTCGCTAGGGGCGTGCGGCATATTGCCAATATACACATAAGGATGCAAAACTGCTGCAGCCGCCCAAATTTCTTCAATCTCCGCAACAGATGGCCCTGTCTCCCGACAATGCCAGGCCGGATGATAGCGCGTCAAATGCCAAGGAACGGGGCGCGACAATCCCTGCAGCCAGGAAACGACTTCCGGCACCTGAGCCAAAGAAACGCCAGCCCTTGGCGCTAAAAGAGTTGTAACCTCCACATGCGCAGAAGCGGAAGTTAATTCAATCGTGCGCTTCACTGCAGCCAAATTCCCGCCCAGTTGTTGATAGGCGGCTGCATCCCAAGCCTTAAGGTCAATGTTCCAGGTGTCAACCAACGGCAGCAATTGCCGCAGCGGCTCTTCTTCAATCATGCCGTTGCTCACCATCGCCACAACCATACCGCGTTCTTTGGCCAATGTCGCCGCTTCCAAGACATATTCAAACCAAACCAGCGGCTCCATATAGGTAAACGCCAAACCGCAATTCTCCCCGCCAAAACCCGCAGCCGCCTGCAGCAATTCTTCCGGCGTCAATTGTCGGGCGCGGCTTCCCGGCGCCAACTGGGAAATCTCCCAATTCTGGCAAAACGGACAGGCCATATTGCAGCCCCAGGAGCCTACGGAAAAAATTGCCCCGCCGGGATGGAAATGGTAAAATGGCTTTTTCTCCATCGGATCCAAAGCTGCCGCGCTAACAAGTCCGTAAATCAAACTGCGCAAACGCCCTTCCCGTACCCCTCGGGCACGGCAGCGTCCATCCGCTCCTTCCTTCAGCAAACAGTGATGCGGACACAGCAGGCAGCGTATGCGTCCGTCCGCTGCCGATTCCTGCCATAACGCTTCTTTCTGCACCGCCGCGCTCATACGCCGTACCTACACACGCGAAATCGAAAAAGTTCTACAGCTGCCGTCTCAGCAATACCTGCCTTGCGTTTAGCAATACGCAGCTGTTCCTCCACGGTATCCACTCCTTCCAAGTCCGGCAGCAGCAGCCCCCGGCGAGGCCCTTGCTGTACAATCACGCCGTATTCTTTCGGATCAAGCTGCGTCTCGCTCGCCACCTTTTCCGGTTCCGAAAGAACATCCACCGATAGTTGCAGGGTTTGCAGCTCTTCCTCTCGCACTGGCTCAAAACGCGGATCTTCCGTTGCCGCCAGCACGGCATTGCGTATAATCTCCGCTGCCAAGGATGGCTGCGTTGGCGCAAAGGTGCCAATGCAGCCGCGCAGCATTCCTTCCTTCTTTAGAGAAACAAAAGCAGCGCCTGGACGATTCCATTCTGGGGGCAGTTCGGTCGGCTCCGGCCATAGCGTACGCTGCTGCAAATAGTGGCGAATGCTGCGCCAAGCCAAGTCCACAGGCAAAGTCAACTGAGGATTCTCCTTCACCAAGGCCACGGCATAACCTACACCAAAAGGCGCTTCATACGAAAGCTGTCGTATAGAAGGTTTTGGTCCGCAGGCGCCCAGCAAAAACAGAATGGAGCGCAACCCGCACTCACCGGCTTCTTCCAGCAGTTCCCACGGTAAATGCAACAGCGTTTCCACATCTCCTTGACCTAAGGCCGCTACCACCTGCTTGTCAAACTGCGTTCCCGCCGGATGATACCCTGCAGGGGCATTTCGAGTCACGCGGTGCGATAAGTCTCCCGAGGCAATAACGGCCACGCGTTGGGTTCCCGCCAGAATGAGCCGCAGCAGCATTTGACCCATTTCATAGTACTGACGCTGCGCCAAGGCTCCAAAGCTTACGGTCACAACCTTTGCTTTACAACCTGCCTGCGCCAGAAAATACAACGGCACTAAGGCGCCATGATCTAGTTCCTGTTCCTGCTCTTGACAAGAAATTCCCCCACGCTCCCAAGCAGTAACTAAACTCTTAGCCAGCTCAGAAGCGCCATTCCAGCATTGCTCTTCCTGCGAAAAGCCAAAAGCCCTCAAGGATCCCTTTAAGCTCTCGCTGCCATTCACCGCAACCGCCCTTGCCTTGCCCGGCGCATGGGGCGATATGAGAACAAGCACGTCCGGCTCCCAAGAAGCAATCTCCCTAGCCGCCTCCCCGCACGCTTGCAAAGTGGCTGCGGCTTCCTTCTCTCGCCCCTGCCCAATCGCAGGGAGAAAAATTGGCGGATGCGGCAATAAAGCGCCGCCAAGGAACATGGTCATGATTGTCACGTCCTTTCTTGGTTTGCGTTTTTTGAGCCATTCCTATGCTTCCATCGCCCCTCTTTGCCCCGCTTCTCTGATTCGTTCTTTGCAGCCATTTTCCCGCTACACTTGGCAGCAAGGCTTTCGGAGTATAAAATAGTAGTAAGAAACGAAGGAGGGATCTCTTTGCGCCGCTTACGCTGGGGTCGTGTTTTACTTGTGTTTTTTTGTCTTGCTTTTCTGGGCGCGTTTCTTTCCTTTGACGGCTTATCTCCTTTAAAACAACAAGGACAGTCGCTTTTGCAAGAAGGAACTAGACAGTTGCCCAGTTTCGAATCAACCGGCCTGCCCAAAAACGCTTGGCAGCGCCTGCATCGGCTGATCTTTTTGCGCGACGCCGTAGCTGAGCAATTAAAAGAAAGGCCCCTTACGCCGCTGCGCGATATTGCGCTGCCCATGCAGCAAGCCTTAATCGCCGTAGAAGATCATCGTTTTTACCAACATGCCGGCGTCGATATGGAAAGCATCCTGCGCGCTTCTTTAGTCAATTTGCAATTTGGCGCTATTACCGAAGGAGGCAGTACCATCACGCAGCAGCTGGCCAAAAATCTTTTTTTAAGCCACGAGCAAACCATGGGGCGCAAGGCGGAAGAGTTTGCCTTAGCCTTGCTTTTAGAAGCTCGCTTCAGCAAAGATGAAATTCTTGAACTGTACTTGAACACCATTTATTTCGGCGCTGGAGCTTACGGCATTCAAGAAGCATCCTCGGTTTATTTCGGCAAATCCCCCGCTTCCTTGAGCCTGGCGGAAGCCTCTCTCCTGGCTGGTCTGCCCCAGGCGCCGTCGCGCCTCTCCCCTTATAATGATTTTGACGCCGCCAAAAAGCGGCAATCCATCGTCTTAGCCGCCCTGAGCCGTTATGGCTATATTACACCCGGAACCGCCACAGAAACGCAAAACACGGCGCTGCGGCTGCGGCAGTAACATATAAAAAAGCCTCGCTTCCAAGAAGCGAGGCCTTTTTTATACCCGTTTCACCAAAAGAGCCTTACGCGTCTTGTCCAGAGTTTTTAAAAACTCATCCTGCCTGCGCATGGCCAACGATACATACAGTACGTCCACAATGTAAATTTGCGCCAGCAGATTTTCAATCGATTCACTGCGATAGAAGCTTTCCGGCGTAGAAGTAATGATTTTGATATCCGCTACCTTCGTCAACGGCGTATTATGCTTGCCGGTAATGCAAATCGTGGTAGCCCCTGCTTCCTTGGCTTCCTTCAGCGCATCCAAGATCACTTTGCTGCTGCCGGAGCTGCTGATTCCCACCGCCACATCGCCTGGCGCCATAAGAGACGCCGACATAACCTGAGCGTGAGCATCTTCAATACACTGAGTATAAAAGCCCAAGCGAAAAAATTTATGGTAGGCATTTAACGCAACACAGCTAGTGTTGCCCACACCATAAAAGTCAACGCGTTTAGCTTTTTCCAACGCATCAATCGCCATATTCAGCTGGTACATGTCCAGCACTTCCCGCGTTGCATTAATGGACAGCACATGTGACTCCGCCAGTTTCAAAGCTACATCCGAGATATCGTCCTGCTCGCTGATGCCTTCATGAATATGCTCTAAAGGACGTATAAAATCCTTGGCAATGATCAGCTTCATTTCCTGATAACCGCTAAGACTAATCTGCTTGCACAGATTAGTTACCGTAAACTGGCTGACTTTGCAACAATCCGCCAGTTCCGTAATGCTCAGCGAGACAATACTGCGCGGATTTTTCAGGACATAATCGGCTACCAGCTTGGTCCGTTTTCCCAAATGATGATATTTCTCTGCAATGCGACGCAACACCTCATTTTCGGGCTTGTCGCTCTGCGATTGCAGCTCATCTCCCTTTCGTTCCTCAGTCATACCAGTTCACTACCTTTCTCCCCGTTGTACCGTCAAAAAAAGTTCTTAATATCTTTCCAGCTGCCGCTGCGCATGCCGTCGCCCTCGCGGGTTTTGCTAAGACGCTCAATAGTAAATTCGCGAATATACGTATCGCCGCTAATATTGGCAATGTCTTTTACCAGACGGCCCTCATCTTGAATATTGAAGACCAAAAGCGTAAACCACTGCGGCTGTTTGACAGGCTCGGTCTTAACGGCAACACCCATCGTAACCGGGGATTCCCGCTCTTGAAATTGCCGGGTAAGCCGACGATCATACGTAGCAAAGGGCATAGCCTTAGGATGCTGAATCAAGGCATATACTTCCGGAAAATATTCTTTAAACTCTTTAATTTTTATGCCCATGTTAGGCGTAAACCGCTGAATCTGCACGGGCGATCCCGGTTTTTCATTGACATAGGTAACTTCCATTTGAATCCCCAGGCCATTGCGGCTGAAGTTGTGAGTATACGAAGCAATTTTCGCTTTGCGCTTGCCTTGAGCTTCCCAATCCAGGCGGCTCCAAGTCTGGTTGTCTTCATCAATAATCATGCGGAAGTCGCCATACTGTTTGGCAATGGTTTCCTTCGTATCGTCAAGGCTGGCAAACGCCACTTGCGCTGTGCCTAAAACTGCTACTGCCACCAACGCAGATAAATAACGTTTCATCTCTAGATCCTCCTCTTCCTTTTTAACCTTCTCCAAAATTGTTCTATTTGTAACATATTAGACTTTTTTCGCTTAAATCCTGCTGCCGCGAAAAACTATGTCGGAAAAATTGCACAAACCGCGGCATAAAAAAAGTCCAGGAAAAGAATGCTCTTCCTGGACTTTCTTGTTGCAAATTAACGTTTCGAGAACTGCGAAGCTTTGCGGGCTTTTTTGAGGCCGTATTTGCGGCGCTCTTTTTCGCGAGGATCGCGGGTCAAAAGACCAGCTTTTTTCAAGGACAAGCGAAGTTCGCCGTCAACCTTGAGCAAAGCGCGCGCGATGCCATGCCGGATAGCGCCGGCTTGGCCAGTGGTGCCGCCGCCTTTTACGCTGGCGACAACATCATATTTACCGAGAGTTTCTGTAACGTCCAAAGGCTGTTTTACGATGATTTCCATCGTCTTACGGCCAAAGTATTCGTCAAGCTTACGCTCATTTACTACGATATTACCTTCACCGGGGATGAGACGCACCCGCGCGACGGAGGTTTTTCTACGGCCAGTGCCGTAATAACTAACTGCTGCCATGATATGGTCCTCCTTTCCGTATTACCGTACGTTGATTTCAAGTACTTCAGGCTGCTGTGCTGCATGCGGATGCTCCGCACCGCGGTAAACCTTCAGCTTGCGGTACATCTGACGGCCCAAAGTATTCTTCGGCAACATGCCTTTAACTGCCAATTCCAGAACGCGTTCAGGCTTGTCAGCCAGCATTTTGCCAGCCGTAGTGAACGTCGTACCGCCAACGTAACCAGAATGACGGAAATACGTTTTCTGTACCAGTTTTTTACCGGTAAGAACTACTTTTTCTGCATTGATAATGATGACAAAATCACCAGTATCCACATGAGGAGTAAAAATGGGTTTATTTTTGCCGCGCAGCACTTTTGCTACCTCGGCTGCCAAACGGCCTAACGTCTTGCCTTCAGCGTCTACGATGAACCATTTACGATCCACTTCGGCCGCTTTAGCCATAAACGTGGTTTTCATGTGCGATTCCCTCCCTGTTGCTCATGGCTTCATTATGATTTCCTACCTAATGAGTTCCGGGGCTAATGGAATTCATGGCAAAATCTCATAAAGTAATTTTATTAAAAGACGTCCCTGCTGTCAATACCCTGGAAAAAGTAAATTTCATTTTTAGCCCATTGATAAAAAATCTTTTGCAAAAATAATCCTTGCGGCGGCGCTGTCGGCGGCGCCAAGGAACGATCTTTAGCCTTAACCAACGCGGCAAATTCATCGACAAGCAGCTCGCCTCGGCCAACCGCTGCAAAAGCGCCGACCAAATTCCGCACCATATGGTATAAAAAACCATCGCCGCAAACATGAAAGGTCAATAAGTTTCCTTCCGCCTGCCAGCCGGCGCTGAAAATAGTTCGTACCGGCTGCACTGGCGCACTGCCTACGGCGCGAAAGCTGGAAAAATCATGCTGCCCCAAAATATATTCCGTAGCTTTCTCCATGGCGGCCACATCAAGCTTTTTAGTTACCATCCAAGCATAGTGACGGCCAAAAGGGCTTTCAGGCGCATCATGACGCAAACGATACAGATAGCGTTTGGCCACGGCCGATCTACGCGCGTGAAAAGACGTATCCGCGTCTTCCGCCGCCACCACGGCGATATCCGCTGGCAGCATCCCCCGGGCCGCTCTAGGAATGCGTTCTGCTGGAATGCGTCCTTCCGTATCAAAATGGACAGTTTGCCCCCAAGCATGAACGCCGGTATCAGTTCGGCCGGCGCCGGTCATACGCAGCTGATGCCCAAAAAGAGGCGCCAAACGCTCCTCCAATACCTGTTGTACCGCAAGCGCGTTCTGTTGCCGCTGAAATCCGTGATAGGCGCTACCGTCGTAAGCCACCGTCAATTTTAAACGCCGCGCGGTCATGGTTGCATCCCCCAACGCAGCCAGACCAACAGCAAGGCAAAGAGCATCAAAAAGAGAGCCGCCACGGCATCCTGCCGTCGATACTGCAACGGATGCATGCGGGTCCGGCCTTCGCCGCCTCGATAACAGCGGGCTTCCATGGCTGTAGCCAGCTCGTCCGCCCGCCGAAAGGCGCTGATGAATAGCGGCACAAGCACTGGCACCAAATTCTTTCCCCGCCGCAGCAAAGAGCCGCTGGAAAAATCAACGCCTCGGGCTTCCTGGGCTTTAATAATGCGCTGCGTTTCCTCTAACAAAGTCGGGATAAACCGCAGAGCAATGGTCATCATCATGGCCAGCTCATGCGCCGGCAGGCCCCAGCGCTTGGCAGGACGCAGCAGCGCCTCCAAGCCATCTGTCAACGCAATAGGCGAAGTAGTAAAAGTTAAAAGAGACGACGACACGATCAAAAGCGCCAGCCGCCCCGCCATACGCCCGCCTTGCTGCAGCCCTCCGTCTGTTACCGCAAAGGGTCCCCAGGCAGCCAACGTTTCCCCTTGGCCGCTGAAGGCATGAATCAGTACGGTAAGCAGCAAAATCGGCCAGAGTGGTTTCAAGGAACGAAGGACAAGGCCAACGGGCAATTGAGCGCTCAGTATCAACACCGCCAAAAAAACTAAAAAGACGCCATAAGAAGCAGCGCTTTCCAACAAGAAAATGATCAGAATACACCCTAAAGCCCCTGCTATTTTAGTGCGCGGATCTAAGGCGTGCACTGCCGAATTCCCCGGGAAATACTGCCCGACAAGAAGGTTATTCAACATGAACTTGACCTCCTTGCTTCCGGAGAATGGCTGCAATTTCCTGGGCCGCTTCCTTCGGCGTAACTGCTTGGCTCGCCTTTAGCGGCAATCCCGCTTGCGTCAAAGCACCCATAAGCTTGGTTACCCCTGGAGGCTCCAGGCCGCAAGATTTGAGCAGAGTTCCTTCTTCTTGGAAAATCTGCTGCGGCGAACCGTCTAGTAAAAGTTGTCCCTGATCCAACACCAAAAGACGCTGCGCCAAACGCGCCGCGTCCTCCATATTGTGCGTTACAAGCAAAATTCCCATGCCGGTTTCCGCCTGCAGCTGCAACAGCTGCCCATAAATTTCATCGCGGCCCTTCGGATCCAGACCGGCAGAGGGTTCGTCTAAAATCAAATATTCCGGACGCAAAGCAAGAATACCAGCTAGAGCCACCCGGCGCATCTGCCCTCCTGATAATTGAAACGGAGAACAAGGTCCATGCTCTGCTTCATCCAAGCCAACCAGCTTCATCGCCCAGGAAACCCGCCGCGCCACCTCTTCTTCCGGCAAACCGGCATTGCGCGGTCCAAAGGCAATATCGGCGCTTACGGTTTCTTCAAACAACTGGTGTTCCGGATACTGAAACACCAAGCCCACGCGCCGTCTAGCCGTCTTAGCGGCTTCGCTCCCGCCGCTAAACTCACAGCCGTCCAAAAGAACCTGTCCTACGCTCGGTTTTAGCAGACCCGCCAGGATTTGCACCAACGTAGATTTGCCGGAACCGGTATGTCCAATCAAAGCCACTCGCTCTCCTGGAGCTAACTCCAAGTTTAAATCGCGCAGTGCGTCTTGGGCAAAAGGAGTTCCAGGCGAATAGGTATGTTGTAGTTGTGTTACCACTAGGGACATAATGCTTTCACCAACGCTTCGTCTGTAATTATAGGGCTTGTTGCCGCCAACAGCCCCTGCTGCTGCAAATGCCAAGCTACTTCCGCCGCCACGGGCACATCTAAGCCCATTTCTTTCAAGCGAGGAACCTGGCAGAAAATTTCCTCCGGCGTCCCGTTCGCTACGATTCGCCCCTTGTCCATAACAACGACCCGATCAGCGGCTACTGCTTCTTCCATAAAATGAGTAATATAAACAACAGTAATGCCCTGCTGCCGATGCAAGTCGCAAACGGTTTGCAAAACCTCCTGGCGCCCTTGGGGGTCCAACATCGCTGTTGGCTCATCCAACACCAGACAAACCGGCTGCATGGCTAATACACCGGCAATAGCAACCCGCTGCTTCTGACCTCCGGACAGCAAATGCGGCGCATGCTGACGATAGTCGCTCATGCCCACTTGCGCCAAAGCTTGCTCAACCCGACTAACAATTTCCGCTGTGGGTACGCCAAGATTTTCCGGCCCGAAGGCCACATCTTCCTCTACTAGCGTCGCCACTAGCTGGTTGTCGGGGTTTTGAAACACCATGCCAACCTGTTGGCGAATCTGCCAAAGTTGCTCGGCTTCCCTCGTATCACGGCCTGCTACCAAACAGCGTCCTTCGGTCGGCAAGAGCAGGGCGTTCAAATGCTTAGCCAGCGTGGATTTACCGGAACCGTTTGTACCGATGATGGCTACAAACTCTCCCGGCTGAATCACCAAATCCACCTCTGCCAAAGCATAGGCAATTTCATTTTTAAGGCCCTGATAGCTATGACTTAGCTTTTCCAGGCAAATGAACGGTTCCAAACGTTTTCTTCCCTTCCTTGGTTTTGCCATCGACAAGTTAACCACAAAAATATTCCGGTTTACTTATACGACAAAAACAGGCACGAAAAATCACACTAACAGATGATCTTCCGTGCCTGTGGCAAAGAAAGGCGACCATCCGGTCGCCCCATGCAGTTACACCAACTCGAGAATCGCCATCGGCGCAGCGTCGCCACGACGGGGGCCTAATTTCAGCACCCGAGTGTAGCCACCTTGCCGTTCTGCGTATTTCGGGGCGATGGTGTCAAACAATTTCTTCGTAACTTCTTCGTCTACCCAGACCAACACTTGACGACGGGCATGAAGGTCACCCTTTTTCGCCAAGGTAATCATTTTTTCAGCCAGACCGCTGACTTCTTTGGCTTTCGCCTCAGTCGTCTCGATGCGCTCATGCGCAAAGAAGGAAGTCAGCAGGCTGCGGAAGAGCGCCTTACGGGCGCTAGAATCGCGTCCCAGTTTACGATAGGCCATTCTTCTCGTCCCTCCTCCTTATTCTTCCGTTTCCTTAAGACCTGATCCCAGTTCTACAAGCTTTTTCTTCACTTCTTCCAGGGATTTACGGCCCAAGTTACGGACTTTCATCATATCGTCTTCCGTTTTTTGCGTCAGCTCAGCTACTGTATTAATGCCAGCCCGCTTCAAGCAGTTATAAGAACGTACCGATAAATCCAGATCTTCGATGGTCATTTCCAAATTGGGGCCGTCTTCCGGCTCCTTGGCAAAACCACTTTCCGGTCCTTCTTCTTCCGGCACTTCGCCTGCCATGTTTTGGAAGAGTTTCAAATGCGCAATCATGATCGTTGCCGATTTACTGATTGCTTCTTCCGGCTTGATGCTGCCATCGGTCCATACTTCCAGCGTCAGCTTGTCATAGTCAGTTACATTGCCAACACGAGTGTCAGCAATGGCATAATTGACGCGCTGAATCGGCGAAAAAATGGAATCGATAGGAATCACGCCAATGACATGATCGCTTTTCTTGTTCTTATCAGCCGGAACATAGCCGCGGCCTTTTTCAGCGACAATCTCCATCCGCAAAGAAGCACCTTGGCCAACGGTGGCAATATGCTTTTCCGGGTTGAGGATTTCCACGTCTGAACTAGCGATAATGTCAGCTGCGGTAACACTTTTCTCACCATCGACTTCAATACGAAGTACAACCGGCTCGTCAGTGTACATTTTTAAACGCAGCTCTTTGAGATTGAGGATGATGTCGGTGACATCTTCCCGCACTCCGGGAACTACGGAAAACTCATGATCCACGCCTTCAATGCGCACAGAGGTAACTGCCGCACCAGTCAACGACGATAACAAAATGCGCCGTAAACTATTACCGAGGGTAGTACCATAACCGCGTTCCAATGGTTCACAAACAAATTTGCCATAGCGATTGTCTTCACGGCTTTCGACAATTTCAATTCTTGGCTTTTCGATTTCCATCATTAGGAAGCGACCTCCTCTTCGCGCGTTGCTACTACGCTATGCCACAGAAAGGACATTAACGCGAGTAGAGCTCGACGATGAGATGTTCCACGATGGGGCAGTCGATCTCTTCTCGGCTGGGGAAGCGAGCCACTTTGGCGCTAACCGCCTCAGGGGTCACCGTAACGTCTTCAACCCATGCAGGAACTGTCTTGCTGCCGTAAGTTTCAATCATCATTTTGATGATCGGAGATTCCATACTGGTTTCATGTACAGCAACTACGTCGCCAACACGAACCTGGAAGGAAGGAATATTTACCCGACGGCCGTTCACAGTCATGAGACCATGACGAACCAACTGGCGAGCTTGGTTGCGGCTAGCCGCAAAACCCATGCGGAAAACCGCATTGTCTAAACGACGCTCCAGCAGAACCAGCAAGTTTTCACCGGTAATACCTTTAGTACGCTCAGCGCGATCAAAGTATTTCCGGAACTGACCTTCCAGAATGCCGTAAATCCGGCGGGCTTTTTGCTTTTCACGCAGCTGCAAGCCATATTCCGAAACCTTTTTACGTCCTTGGCCGTGCTGGCCGGGAGCGTAGGCACGTTTCGTGAACGCGCACTTGTCGCCATAGCATTTATCACCTTTGAGGTAGAGCTTCGCGCCTTCACGGCGGCAAAGTCTGCACACAGGACCCGTATATCTAGCCATTCCTCTTCAACACCTCCCGAAAATTATACTCTTCTCCGCTTGGGCGGACGGCAACCGTTATGTGGAATGGGAGTAACGTCCTTGATCAGGTTTACTTCCAAACCAGATGCCTGCAAAGAGCGGATCGCCGCTTCACGTCCTGATCCAGGACCCTTTACAAACACTTCCACCTGCTTGAGACCATGTTCCATAGCTACCTTGGCAGCGGCTTCTGCAGCCATCTGTGCCGCAAAAGGAGTGCTCTTGCGGGAGCCGCGGAAACCAAGGCCGCCGGCACTAGCCCAGGAAAGAGTATTGCCTTTGGTATCGGTGATGGTGACGATGGTATTATTGAAAGTAGAGCGGATGTGAGCATGACCATGCTCAACGTTTTTCCGTTCTCTTCTTTTGGTTCTAACAACTTTTTTCGCTACCACGCGTGTTTCCCTCCTTTACGGATTATTTTTTCTTCTTGGCGCCAACAGTCCGCTTAGGACCTTTGCGAGTACGGGCATTGTTCTTCGTGTTCTGTCCACGCACAGGCAAGCCTATGCGATGACGGCGGCCACGGTATGAGCCAATCTCAATCAAACGCTTGATATTGAGCTGCTGTTCACGCCGCAGGTCGCCTTCGACCTTGTAGTTTTTGTCAATCAGTTCACGAAGTTTAGCTACTTCTTCTTCCGTTAGATCCCGGGTGCGAGTATCAGGATTGATTCCCGCTGCAGCCAGGATTTCACTGGACAAAGTCGGCCCAACTCCATAGATGTATGTCAAAGAGATTTCCACGCGCTTATCGCGCGGCAAATCCACACCGGCAATACGTGCCATCGAACAGCCACCTCCTAACCTTGTTTTTGTTTATGCTTCGGATTTTCACAAATGACCATGACATGGCCATGACGCTTGATGACTTTGCATTTTTCGCAAATGGTCTTCACCGAAGGTCTTACTTTCATTTGCCTTGGCCTCCTTCTCTGCGCAGCCCGACGGGCTGCCCCGTTATCCGCCTATTTAAAGCGATAGGTAATACGGCCGCGCTTCAAATCGTACGGTGTTAATTCAACAGTAACACGATCTCCCGGCAGGATGCGAATAAAATGCATCCGAATCTTACCGGAAACATGCGCCAGCACGACATGTCCATTTTCCAGTTTAACTTGAAACATGGCGTTTGGCAATGCCTCAACTACCGTACCTTCTACTTCAATTACATCTTGTTTGGACACGAGATCTCCCTCCTCGCCCGCTTCTTACACCTGTTGTGCCATCCTGCCCGCAATCCGCTGACAAATGGCTTCGTCCGTCCGGCCAGCCGCAAAAACGACCGGTCCAGACGCCGTTGCCGTGCATAACCGCCGTTTAGCAAGCTATACACTTTTCCTGCAGTCATTTCGTTCACAAACGTGTCAAAATTTCCGGTTCGCCATCAGTTACAGCAATGGTATGCTCAAAATGAGCCGACCATTTTTTGTCCCTAGTAATAACGGTCCAGTTGTCCCGCAGGGTTTTTACTTCATATGTCCCCATGTTAATCATGGGTTCAATCGCCAGAGTCATGCCAGGCTTCAGCCGCGGGCCGCGCCCGGGAGCGCCGTAGTTGGGAATTTGCGGATCTTCATGCATCTTGCGACCAATGCCATGTCCCACATAGTCGCGCACTACTCCATAACCAAATTCTTCCGCATGAATTTGAACAGCATGTGAGATATCATAGAGACGTTGATCAGCCACTGCTTGAGCAATACCTTTATAAAGCGATTCTTCCGTCACCTTCAGCAGCTGCGCTACTTCCGGAGCAACCTCCCCTACCGGGAAGGTCATGGCTGCATCGCCATAAAATCCATTAATCAACGTACCGATGTCGACGCTGATGATATCGCCGTTCTTAAGTTTCCTCGGCCCTGGAATTCCATGTACTACTTCTTCGTTTACCGAAGCGCAGATACTGCCGGGAAAACCATTATACCCTTTGAATGCCGGGATTGCACCGCGTTCGCGAATGTATTCGTCGGCGATTCGATCCAGTTCTTGTGTCGTCACGTCCGGTTTCACCGCTTGCCGGATGAGTTCCAGCGTTTCCGCCACAATCCGCCCAGCTTCACGCATGTAGGCGATTTCCTGTTGACTTTTCAGGACAATCATCGTTACGCGCCTCGCAATGTTTTCAGGATATCAGCCAACACTTTGTCAATGTCCTGTCGGCCATCAATTTCAGCATATACACCGCGATCCTGATAGTAATTTACGAGGGGACGGGTCTGCGCTTCGTAAACGTCCAAGCGGCTTTTTACGGTTGCCTCTTGGTCGTCGTTGCGCTGATAAAGCTCTCCATCGCAAGCATCGCAGCGATCCTTCTTGCTCGAAGGATTGAACGACACATGGTAGGTTGCACCGCAGGCACGGCAGATACGCCGACCTGTAATCCGGGCTACCAGATCTTCCGCCGGCACCGTGATGTTAATCACATGGTCCAGGCGGCTTTCCAGCTCCTCCAATGTCCGTCCCAGCGCTTCCGCTTGTTCTAAGGTCCGCGGAAAGCCATCCAGCAGAAAGCCTTGTTTGCAATCCGCCTTCGCTAAACGCTCGCGTACAATGCCGATAGTAATCTCATCAGGCACCAGTTGCCCGGCATCCATGCATGCCTTGGCTTTTTTACCAAGCTCCGTTCCTTCTTTAACAGCGGCACGAAACATGTCGCCGGTCGAAATATGCGGAATGCCCAGTTCTTTCACCAGTTGCGCCGCTTGAGTGCCTTTGCCGGCCCCAGGCGGTCCCATAAGCAAAATTTGCATGTTTGGTCCTCCTTACTTCATAAAGCCTTGATAGTGCCGCATCAATACGAGCGACTCTATTTGCTTCATTGTGTCCAGCGCCACACCCACAACAATGAGGAGGGCTGTGCCACCGAAGTAAACGCCCTGGATATCTGTCGCCCACACTACAAAGTTCGGCAAAATGGCGATCAGAGCCAAGAACAGCGAACCTGCCAGGGTGATCCGAGTCATGACGCGGTCCAGATAATCAGCGGTCGGTTTTCCTGGACGCAGACCTGGAATAAAACCGCCGTGTTTTTTCATATTCTCTGCCATATCCGAGACGTTAAAGGTAACCGCAGTATAGAAATACGTGAAAAACAGGATTAAAAGCGCATACAGAGTTGTCTGCAGCGGCGTTCCCCACGCAAACCATCCCGCCACCGTTTTCACCCATTCCACATCAATAAACTGGGCGATAGTTACCGGAAACATGAGCACGGATGACGCAAAGATTATCGGAATAACTCCCGCCTGGTTAACCTTCAGCGGGATATGAGTGGAATGACCGCCGTACATCTTGCGGCCAACTACCCGTTTAGCATACTGTACCGGAATGCGCCGCTGCCCTTGTTGGATGGCAATAACCAAAACAATCATGGCTATCGCAATCGTTAAGAACAACAACAGTTTAAACAAGCCGACCGTGCCAGCTTCGAAATACTGATAAATAACGTAGATGCCATCTGGAAGGCGGGAAACAATCCCCGCAAAGATGATCAGCGAAATACCATTGCCAATCCCTTTTTCGGTTATCTGTTCACCCAGCCACATCAAGAAGGTTGTCCCTGCCGTCAGCGTGAGGGCAATCAGAAGAATAGAGCCGATGCCTGGATTGATGATCGCGTGCTTCAAGCCAAGAGCCATGCCCAAAGCCTGCATAAACCCTAACACTACTGTACCGTAACGCGTGATTTGGGTCAGTTTTTTCCGACCCTCTTGCCCTTCTTTGCTCCACCGTTCAAAGGTCGGAACGACCACTGTCAGCAATTGCATGATAATGGAAGCATTGATGTAAGGGGTTATACTCATCGCGAAAATGGAAAACTTGCTCAGCGCACCGCCAGCAAACAGGTCCAACAGTCCAAACAGATTGCCGCTGGTAAACAGCTCTTCAATCACGGCTGCATCGACACCAGGTACAGGGATGTGAGTGCCAGCCCGGAACACCAGAAACATGATCAGCGTAAAGACGATCTTCTGGCGCAACTCAGGAATCTGAAAAACGTTCGACAGGGCTGCAAGCACCTAGAACACCTCGACTTTTCCGCCGGCAGCTTCGATCTTGGCAATAGCCGACTTGGTGAACCCATTGGCCTTTACGGTCAACGCTACGGTCAACTCGCCGCCGCCAAGAACACGCACGCCATCATGAACGTTCTTTAGAATGCCAGCTTCCACAAGGGCCACTGGATCCACCTCTGCGCCGGCTTCAAACCGATTCAAGGTAGCCACGTTCACTTCGGCGTACTCTTTCCCAAACTTGTTATAAAAACCGCGTTTAGGAAGCCGCAGGTATAAAGGCTTTTGACCGCCTTCAAAACCAGGGCGAGTACCGCCGCCGCTGCGAGCCTTCTGGCCTTTATGACCTTTGCCAGAAGTTTTTCCCAGACCGGAACCAAGGCCGCGGCCAAGGCGAGTGCGGGTCTTTTTCGAGCCGGGCACCGGAGCTAATTCATGCAATTTCATCGTTAGCGCCTCCTCTCGTTTAGTTTTGCTGTTCTTCAACAGTAACTAGATGTTCTACTTTGCGGATCATACCGCGGATAACAGGGGTATCTTCCTGCTCAACGCAGCTGTTGATCTTCCCGAGACCCAGAGCTTTTACAGTGGCACGCTGGTCTTCAGGACGACCGATCAGGCTACGCGTCAGCTTAATGTTGAGTTTCGCCATTGTTTCTCCTCCTTAGCCCAGCAGTTCCTGCACGGACTTGCCACGCAGAGCCGCCACTTCTTCGGCTCTCTTCAGCTGTTCAAGACCGCGAAGAGTAGCACGCACCATGTTGTTGGGATTCGAAGAACCCAGCGACTTGGTGAGAATGTCGTGAATACCAGCCAGCTCCAATACCGCACGGGCAGGGCCGCCAGCAATAACACCGGTACCTTCGGAAGCAGGTTTCAGCAGAACTTTGCCTGCGCCGAACACACCGAGAATTTGATGAGGAATTGTAGTACCGACAATCGGCACCTTAATGAGATTTTTCTTGGCGTCTTCAACGCCTTTACGGATGGCTTCCGGAACTTCCCCAGCTTTGCCGAGGCCTGCGCCGACATGACCGTTCTCATCGCCCACGACGACCAGGGCACTGAAGGAGAAGCGGCGACCACCCTTGACGACCTTGGCTACGCGGTTAATGAAAACCACTTTTTCCTGCAGGTCGAGGGATGTATGGTCAATTTTGGCCATGACTGTACCTCCTTGTCCTCTTAGAATTGCAGCCCAGCTTCACGCGCACTTTGCGCTAAAGCAGCTACGCGACCATGGTAGATGTAACCGCCGCGATCAAATACTACTTGAGAAATACCTTTCTCAAGAGCACGCTTGGCTACGGCAGCGCCAACCAGCTTGGACGCTTCACAATTGCCGCCTTTGGCGACTTGTTCCCGAATGTCTTTATCCATGGTGCTGGCAGAAACCAACGTTACGCCTGCCACATCATCAATGATTTGCGCATAAATATGATGCAGGCTGCGGAACACATTCAAACGGGGTTTAGCCGCTGTGCCGCTGACGTTTTTGCGCACCCGCAGGTGGCGCTTCTGCCGCGAATCGTTTTTTACAGGTTTACGAAGCACTGTGTTCACTCCTTTCGCCTATGGCTTACTTCTTACCCTTGCCGCCGGCTTTACCGACTTTGCGACGAACTACTTCGCCTTCGTACTTGATGCCTTTGCCTTTGTACGGTTCTGGCTCGCGGTAACCGCGAATCTTCGCCGCCAGGGCGCCCACAGCCTCTTTGTTAATGCCTGAAACTACGATTCTATTCGGAGCAGGCACATCCAACGCAAGACCCTGGGGAGGCTCAACCTCGACAGGATGGGAAAAGCCAAGAGAAAGGGTTACTTTATTGCCGGACTTAGCGGCGCGATAACCAACACCATTGATTTCCAAGGTCTTGGTAAAGCCTTCCGTTACGCCCACAACCATATTGTTGATCAACGTACGAGTGAGACCGTGCAAGGAACGATGTTCCTTCACATCACTGGGACGCTCAACAGTCAGCGTGTTTTCTTCGATTTTAATCGTCAAAGCTTTGGCGACTTCACGCGTCAGTTCGCCTTTAGGGCCTTTCACTGTGACAACGTTGCCATCCAAATTGATGGTTACGCCTGCCGGAATAGTGATAGGCATTCTACCAATACGCGACATGTATTACACCTCCTAGAGACAGAACTTCTTACCAAACGTAGGCGACTACTTCGCCGCCGAGGCCCTCGCGACGAGCCTGCTTGTCGGTCATGATGCCCTGCGATGTTGAAATAATGGCGATACCGAGGCCGCCCAAAACTCGGGGCAGCTGCTCTTTTTTCGCGTATACGCGCAATCCCGGTTTGGAAATGCGTTTGAGGCCGGTGATGACTTTCTCGCGGTTCGGGCCGTATTTGAGGCTCAACCGAAGAACGCCTTGTTTATTGTCGTTGACGAGATCATAGTCCTTAATGAAACCCTCGCGTTTGAGAATTTCGGCCATCGCCTGCTTCACTTTGGAAGCGGGGATCTCCACTTTATCATGATGCACCGAGTTCGCATTACGAATCCGGGTAAGCATGTCAGCGATCGGATCAGTCATTACCATGAGAACAAACCTCCTTCCTGTGCTTGGTTACCAGCTAGCTTTCGTAACGCCCGGAATTGCGCCTTTATAGCTCAGTTCCCGGAAGCAGATACGGCACATCTCGAACTTGCGGATGTAAGCATGCGGGCGACCGCAAATCTTGCAGCGATTGTATTTGCGAACCTTGAATTTAGGTTCTTTTTTCCATTTTTCAATCAAAGCTGTCTTGGCCACAACTGTCCCTCCTTTTTACGCGCTGAAGGGCATGCCCATCAGCTTCAACAGTTCCCGCGCCTCTTCATCAGTTTTGGCAGTGGTAACAATGATTATATCCATGCCGCGGATCTTGTCGACTTTGTCGTACTCGATCTCGGGGAAAATCAGTTGTTCCTTGATGCCCAGGGTGTAGTTGCCGCGTCCGTCAAAGGACTTCGGGCTAACACCGCGGAAGTCGCGTACACGAGCCAATGCGACATTGAACAGCTTGTCTACAAAGTAGTACATGCGTTCACCGCGCAAGGTAACTTTGGCGCCAATCGGCATACCCGCACGAATCTTAAAGGCAGCCACGGATTTTTTAGCACGAGTGACAACCGGTTTTTGTCCGGAAATCAGTGTCATATCCGCTACCGCAGAGTCAATCACTTTCGGATTGGCCACTGCTTCGCCGATTCCCATATTCAAAACAACTTTTTCGATTTTAGGGATTTCCATGACGTTCTTGTATCCGAACTTTTCCATCATCGCTTTCGCGACTTCGCTAGTATATTTCTCTTTCAGTCTGACCACAAGTGGTACCCTCCTTTCGTGCTGGGTTATTTATCCTTGTCAATTGTTTCGCCGCATTTTTTGCAAACGCGAACTTTACCACCGTTAGCAAGCACATTGCTTTTTACCCGAGTTGCTTTGTCGCAAGCGGGACACACCAGCATCAGCTTCGCAGCATGTACCGGCGCTTCCTTAACAATGATGCCCCCTTGAGGATTGCTTTGAGACGGTTTGGTATGACGTTTTACTTTGTTGATGCCTTCTACAACAGCTTTTCCCTTTTTGGGAATCGCCTGAATTACAGCACCAGTTTTTCCTTTGTCCTTACCGGACAGGACCATGACTTTATCGCCTTTTTTGACGTGCAATTTGGCTTCTGACATGCCGGATTTCCCTCCTGACTTAGATTACTTCCGGTGCCAGCGAGACAATCTTCATAAAGTCTTTCTCACGCAGCTCTCTCGCAACCGGTCCAAAAATACGGGTCCCGCGGGGACTCTTGTCTTCTTTGATGACAACGGCGGCGTTCTCGTCAAAACGAATGTAGGAACCGTCTTGACGGCGCAGGCCCTTGTGAGACCGTACGACAACAGCTTTCACTACATCGCCTTTCTTGACCACGCCACCGGGCGTTGCGTCCTTAACGGAAGCGACGATGATGTCGCCGATATTGGCATAGCGCCGGTAGGAACCGCCCAATACACGAATGCACATAACTTTTTTAGCACCGGTATTATCAGCAACATTAAGAATGGTTTGTTGTTGGATCATCCTTGCTCCCTCCTTCAAGCCTGAAATTTTTCAAAAGTTAAAGCGATTACTTCGCTTTCTCAAGAATTTCAACAACTCTCCAACGTTTATCTTTGGAGAGAGGGCGTGTTTCCATCAAGGAAACAATATCCCCAGGCTTGCACTCATTGTTTTCATCATGAGCCTTGAAGGTAACCGTTTTCTTCACAGCCTTTTTGTACAACGGATGCTGTACAGTACGCTCCATGGCTACGACTATAGTCTTATCCATTTTATCGCTTACCACACGGCCAATGCGGTTTTTACGCTCGTTTCTTTCACTCACGTCCGATATGCCTCCTTCCATCTGCGACTTGGCGCTGTTTCCTTACGCTTCTTGGGTTTTGATTTCCATTTCCCGTTGAATGGTTTTCACGCGAGCGATGGTTTTCTTAACTTCCTTGAGGCGCATGGGGTTTTCCAGCTGACCAGTCGCATGCTGAAATCTCAGGTGAAACAATTCATCTTTCAGGCCAGCCAATTTTTGATCGAGCTCGGCGGCGTTCATATCACGGATTTCTTTAGCCTTCATTTGCTTCACCACCCACTTCCTGAGCTTTCTCCCGCACAACAAACTGGGTCCGAATCGGGAGTTTGTGAGCAGCCAGACGCATAGCTTCTTTTGCTACATCTTCGGCAACGCCATCCATTTCAAACATGACGCGACCCGGTTTTACAACAGCCACCCAATATTCGGGCGAGCCTTTACCGCTACCCATGCGAGTTTCAGCCGGCTTAGCCGTAACCGGCTTATCCGGGAAAATTTTGATCCAGACTTTACCGCCACGTTTAATGTAACGAGTCATGGCAATACGAGCAGCCTCGATTTGGCGGTTGGTAATCCAAGCCGGTTCAAGAGCTACCAAACCGTATTCGCCGTGGCTCACGGTGTTGCCTCTTTGGGCTTTGCCCTTCATGCGACCCCGGAACTGTTTGCGATGCTTAACGCGTTTCGGCAACAACATGATTATTCGCCCCCTTCTTGAGCGGCAGGTTTCTTGGCTTCAGGCAAAATCTCGCCTTTGTAGATCCACACCTTAACGCCGATACGTCCATAGGTAGTAGCGGCTTCTGCAAAACCGTAATCAATGTCGGCACGCAGAGTGTGCAGAGGAATGCTGCCTTCGCGATAGCTTTCGCTACGGGCAATTTCAGCCCCGCCAAGACGGCCGCCACACATGATTTTAATTCCTTTAGCGCCCATACGCATCGTACGGCCAACAGATTGCTTCATAGCACGACGGAAAGCAATACGACGTTCAAGCTGAGCTGCAATGTTCTCAGCAACCAACTGCGAAGACAATTCCGGATGCTTGATTTCTGCAATGTTGATGTCGAGCTGTTTTTCGGTCAGCTTGCGCAAACCTTTTTTCAGGGCTTCAATACCTGCGCCGCCGCGGCCGATAACCATACCCGGTTTCGCAGTATGAATGTTAATGCGTACACGGTTGGAAGCGCGTTCGATCACAACCTGAGATACGCCAGCAGCAAATGCCGCTTTTTTAATAAAGTCACGAATCTTGATATCTTCATGCAAGTTTTTTGCATAATCTTTATCGGCGTACCATTTGGCATCCCAAGTCTTGATTACGCCGAGTCTAAAACCATGAGGATTGACTTTTTGACCCACTAGATGTTCCCTCCTTCTCCGCTTATCGTTCCTGAACGACCACGGTCACATGGCTGGAGCGCTTCAAAATCTTGAAGGCTTGCCCACGAGACCGAGGATGAATGCGTTTCATCGTGGGACCCTGATCGACATATACTGCCGATACATAGAGGTTGTCGACATTGAGGTCAAGATTGTTCTCAGCATTAGCAACAGCTGACTTCAAAACCTTCTCAACAACTTCAGTACCCACTTTGGGAGTGTATTTCAATATAGCAAATGCTTCACCCACATTTTTACCGCGGATCAAGTCAATAACGACTCTCACTTTGCGCGGCGCAATGCGGATATTCTTGGCAACCGCTTTGGCTTCCATGCACTAGCCCCCTTTCGGTATGATCACTGCGCTAAACGCAGCCCGCAGCGCTTAGCGCAGCGAAGTGGATTTTTCCGAGCCGGCGTGACCTTTATAGGTGCGGGTCGGAGCGAATTCGCCCAGCTTATGGCCGACCATGTCTTCGGTCACATAGACCGGAACATGTTTGCGGCCGTCATGCACAGCGATGGTATGGCCCACAAAATTCGGCAGAATTGTCGAACTGCGGGACCAGCATTTTACGACCTTTTTATCGCCGCTAGCATTCATAGTATCAATTTTCTTCATCAAGCTTTCATGCACAAAAGGTCCTTTTTTAATGGATCTGGACACGACTTTGGCCTCCCTTCACGCGGTTATTTCGTGCGTCGTTTGACGATCATTTTGTCGGACTGTTTGCTGCGACGGGTTTTCACGCCATGCGCGCATTTGCCCCAAGGCGTAACCGGATGCTTGCGGCCCACCGGCGAACGGCCTTCACCACCGCCATGCGGATGATCGCAAGGGTTCATTGCTACGCCGCGGTTAGCGGGACGCACGCCCAACCAACGAGAACGGCCAGCTTTGCCGATCGTAATGTTTTCATGTTCCAAGTTGCCAACCTGGCCGATGGTTGCACGGCAGTTAACATGCACTTTGCGCAATTCGCCCGAGGGCAAACGCAAAAGAGCAGTGCCGCCTTCTTTAGCCATCAACTGAGCGGAAGCGCCGGCGCTGCGTACCATCTGGCCGCCTTTGCCAATCTTCATCTCAATGTTGTGCAGCATGGTACCGACGGGGATGTTCACCATCGGCAACGCATTGCCTACTTTAATGTCGGCTTCTGGACCGCTTTCCACTTTGTCTCCCACTTTAAGACCATGGGGCGCCAAAATGTAGCGCTTTTCGCCGTCTAAATAATGAAGCAACGCAATATAAGCGGAACGATTCGGATCATATTCCACAGACGCTACTTTGGCGACAATGCCGTCCTTGTTGCGTTTGAAGTCGATGAGACGATACATGCGCTTATGACCGCCGCCTTGATGACGTACAGTCAGTCTGCCTTGTTGGTTGCGGCCGCCTTTTTTAGTCAGACGTACCAGCAAAGAACGTTCCGGTTTGTCGGTAGTAACTTCATCGAAGCTGGCTACCGTCATAAAACGTCTGCCGGCAGAATAAGGTTTAAACGATTTTACTGCCATAATTGCCCCTCCTTTTCGGTGTTATCGGCTTAGACCCCTTCGAAGAACGCAATGCTCTGGCCGGGGGCCAGTTTGACGATAGCTTTCTTGAAATCGGGGCGTTTTCCTTCGTGTTTGCCCATGCGCTTAGTTTTACCCATTACACGCACAGTGTTCACAGCCTCAACCTGGACTTTGAACATTTTTTCCACAGCCTGGCGGATTTCCACCTTCGTGGCTTTGAGCGATACGATAAAGGTATATTTGCTTTCCTCCATCAACTGATTGCTTTTCTCTGTGATGACAGGACGAACAAGCACGTCGCACAAGTTTTCCATTATGCCAGCACCTCCTCAATACGGGTGACTGCCTCTTTGGTAACGAAAACCCGATCATAATGGAGCAGGTCCATTACATTCAGGCCCATGCTGGTAATGGTTTTAACGCTCGGAAGGTTGCGGGCAGACTTGAATACGCTTTCCACTTCTTCCGCCGTAATGATCAGGGCTTTCTGCTCGGAAGCATTGAAATCACCCATCATTTTAATGACCTGTTTGGTTTTGGGAGCTTCAAAATCGAGGCCCTCCAGAACCACCAGCTCGCCGTCCTGCACTTTAGAAGTCAGAGCGGACTTAAGAGCCAAACGACGCTGTTTACGGGGCATGCTGAACGCATAGGAACGGGGTTGCGGTCCGAAAACCGTGCCGCCGCCGACCCACAACGGAGAGCGAATGCTGCCGGCGCGAGCGCGTCCGGTTCCTTTTTGTTTCCAGGGTTTTTTGCCGCCACCGCGTACAAAACCTCTGGTCTTTGTGGACGCATTACCTTGACGCTGGCTGGCCATCTGCATAACTACTGCTTGATGAAGCACAGCCTCGTTCACTTCCACAGCGAACACGCTATCATTCAGTTCCACTTCACCGGTTTGCTTGCCGGTGATATCATATACTGCCACTTTCGGCATATAGCACATCCTCCTTTCAAGAAACCGGCGAATTTATTTGCCGGGTTTCACCGTGTTCTTGATGATGACCAGACCTTTTTTCGGGCCGGGGATGGCGCCTTTGATTAAGATCAGGTTGCGCTCGGTGTCGATACGAACGACGCTGAGACGCTGAATGGTCACGCGTTGACCACCCATTTGTCCAGGCAATTTCTTGCCTTTGAATACTTTGCCGCCGCCGCCGCTCATGCGAGGGCCGATAGAACCGGGTTCACGGTGCGATTTCGAGCCGTGGCCCATAGGTCCGCGTGCAAAGTTATGGCGCTTGATGCCGCCTGCAAAGCCTTTACCTTTAGCCGTGCCGACTACGTCCACCATTTCACCGGCTGCAAAGGTGTCAACACCAATGATTTGTCCAGCAGTGAATTCGGAAGCGTCCGCCAGGCGGATTTCCCGGATGAATTTTACGGGGGTCACGCCAGCTTTTGCAAAAACTCCCTGCATCGGCTTGGTGACGTTTTTATCTTTCACGGCTCCAAAACCAAGTTGAACCGCATTGTAGCCGTCGTTTTCAACCGTTTTGTTTCCTACGACAACGCATTGTCCGGCTTCGACTACCGTTACCGGAACCACTTTCCCCTCTTCGGTGAAAATCTGCGTCATACCCAGTTTTTTGCCAAGAATGCTTTTTGCCATGTTCTGCCACCTCCTCCTACAGCTTGATTTCGATATCCACACCGGCCGGCAGGTCGAGGCGCATGAGGGAATCTACCGTTTTGGATGTCGGTTCCAGGATATCAATCAAACGTTTATGCGTACGCATTTCAAATTGTTCCCGCGAATCCTTGTTTACATGAGGAGAACGCAGGATAGTGAAAATATTTTTCTCTGTAGGAAGCGGAATCGGCCCGGACACCATGGCGCCGGTTCTTTTCGCAGTTTCTACGATCTTAGCAGCACTCTGATCAAGAGCTTTGTGATCGTACGCCTTCAAGCGGATTCTGATTTTTTGTTGCTTAGGCATTCGTATGAATCCTCCTTATCGCCCAGTTTCTTAGAACGGACATTTCTCAGCAGGAATTTCCCCCGGAACTCAGCCGGGCCACCTCCTGCATCATCGCAAACACCGTTATTCAATTGTATTGCCATAGCGGCGATAAGCCGCCGCTATGGCCAAAACCATTTGCATTAAGATGTTTACGCGTTGATTGCGGTAACTACGCCGGCGCCGACGGTGCGGCCGCCTTCGCGGATAGCAAAACGCAGACCTTCTTCAACGGCGATGGGGGTAATCAGTTCGATGGCCATCTGCACGTTGTCGCCAGGCATAACCATTTCCGTGCCTTCAGGCAAGGTGATCACGCCGGTTACGTCGGTCGTACGGAAGTAGAACTGCGGACGATAGCCGTTAAAGAACGGAGTGTGACGGCCGCCTTCTTCTTTGGACAGTACGTATACTTCGCCCATGAATTTCGTGTGAGGCTTAATGGAACCCGGCTTAGCCAAAACCTGGCCGCGCTGGATGTCTTTGCGCTCAACGCCGCGCAGCAGCGCGCCGATGTTGTCGCCAGCTACAGCGGAGTCCAGCAATTTGCGGAACATTTCCACGCCTGTGCAGACCGTTTGTTTCGCTTCTTCCATCATGCCTACGATTTCAATCGTGTCGCCCACTTTGACAACGCCACGTTCCACACGGCCCGTAGCCACGGTGCCGCGGCCGGTAATCGTGAAGACGTCCTCGACAGGCATCAGGAATGCTTTGTCGGTATCGCGTTCAGGAGTAGGGATGTAGCTGTCAACAGCTGCCATCAAATCAAGGATTTTCTGCTCATACTCGGCGTCGCCTTCCAGCGCTTTCAAGGCCGAGCCGCTGATGACCGGGATGTCGTCGCCGGGGAATTCGTAGCTCGAGAGCAATTCGCGAACTTCCATTTCCACCAGTTCCATCAATTCCGGATCGTCAACCATGTCCGCTTTGTTCAAGAATACAACCAGAGCCGGCACGCCAACCTGGCGGCTCAGCAGGATGTGCTCGCGGGTCTGGGGCATCGGGCCGTCAGCGGCGCTTACCACCAGAATGCCGCCGTCCATCTGCGCAGCACCGGTAATCATGTTTTTAACATAGTCAGCATGACCAGGGCAGTCCACGTGAGCATAGTGACGGTTAGCCGTCTCGTACTCAACGTGGGCGGTGTTGATGGTGATGCCGCGTTCGCGCTCTTCCGGCGCCTTGTCGATCATGTCGTAACCCATGAATTGAGCGCCACCGGTTTTGGACAGCACTTTCGTGATGGCCGCAGTCAGCGTCGTTTTGCCATGGTCAACGTGACCGATGGTACCGATATTCACATGGGGCTTGTTTCTTTCAAACTTCTGTTTTGCCATTTGTGATTTGCCTCCTTGCTATAAGCTAATATGGCTCGCTTAGACGCCGCGCACTTTGGCGACAATCGCTTCGGCGATATTTTTCGGCACGTCTTCGTAATGGTCGAATTCCATAGAGTAGTTACCACGTCCTTGCGTCTTAGAACGCAAGTCAGTAGCGTAACCGAACATTTCCGCCAGCGGCACGAAGGCGCGAATGGATTGAGCGCCGTTGCGGGCTTCCATACCTTCAATGCGTCCGCGGCGAGAGTTCAAGTCGCCAATGACGTCTCCCATGTAATCTTCCGGTACGATGACTTCCACTTTCATATATGGTTCAAGCAATGCAGGCTGAGCTTTCGCCGCCCCTGCTTTAAAGCCCATGGATCCGGCAATTTTGAAAGCCATTTCCGAGGAGTCAACATCATGGTAAGAACCGTCAAAGACAGTAACCTGAATGTCTACCATCGGATAGCCAGCAATAACACCATTTTCCATAGCTTCCTTGATACCATTTTCAATCGGCTGAATATATTCGCGAGGAACTACGCCGCCGACGATTTTGTTGACAAAAGTAAAACCAGCACCAGGTTCTTGCGGGTCCAATTTGAGCCAGCAATGACCATATTGGCCGCGGCCGCCGGACTGACGCACAAACTTGCCTTCCGCTTCGACACTCTTGCGAATGGTCTCGCGGTAAGCAACCTGCGGTTTGCCCACGCTGCAATCGACTTTGAACTCGCGCAGCATACGGTCAACGATAATTTCCAAGTGCAGTTCGCCCATGCCGGAAATAATGGTCTGCCCTGTTTCAGCATCCGTAAAGGTCCGGAAAGTCGGATCTTCTTCCGCCAAACGCGATAAAGCAATACCCATTTTTTCCTGGTCAGCCTTGGTCTTTGGTTCTACCGCTACGGAAATAACCGGCTCGGGGAAAACCATCGTCTCAAGGATAATGCTTGCTTTCTCATCACAGAGAGTATCACCAGTCGTTGTGTCTTTCAGTCCCACCGCAGCAGCGATGTCGCCAGTGTAGGCGATTTCGATTTCTTCACGACGGTTAGCATGCATTTGCAGGATGCGGCCAATGCGCTCCTTTTTGCCTTTCGTCGAGTTGAAAACGTAAGAACCGGAAGCCAGCGCGCCGGAGTAAACCCGGAAGAAAGAAAGACGGCCCACGAAGGGGTCTGCCATGATTTTGAACGCCAATGCGGAGAAAGGCAGTTCGTCGCTGGCAGCGCGCTCATCTTCTTCGCCGGTATCGGGGTCAACGCCTTTGATCGCCGGAATATCCAGCGGCGAAGGCATGTAATCCACAACGCCGTCCAAAAGAGGCTGTACGCCTTTGTTCTTGTAAGAAGAACCGCAGAAAACCGGAGTCATTTTGCAAGCAATGGTCGCTTTACGAATGCCTGCTTTGATTTCTTCCTTGGTCAGCTCTTCGCCTTCCAAGTATTTCATCATCAGCTCGTCATCGTTTTCAGCCACTGCATCCAGAAGCGCCTGGCGATATTCTTCCGCCTGCTCCTGCATGTCTTCGGGGATCTCGCTAGCTTCACTGGTCTTGCCCAGGTCGTCCGTATAAAAGACGGCCTTCATGTCGACGAGGTCTACAAAGCCCTTAAAGGTATCTTCATAGCCAATCGGCAGTTGCAACGGCACCGGATGGGCGCCGAGGCGGCTTTTCATCATATCCACAACACGGAAGAAATCCGCGCCGAGAATATCCATTTTGTTAACATAGGCCATACGAGGCACGCTGTACTTGTCAGCTTGCCGCCACACCGTTTCCGACTGCGGCTCAACGCCACCCTTTGCGCAGAAAACGGCTACCGAGCCGTCCAGCACGCGCAAGGAACGCTCCACTTCTACCGTGAAGTCCACGTGACCAGGTGTGTCAATGATGTTGATGCGATGATCATTCCACTGGCAGGTAGTAGCAGCCGAGGTAATGGTAATCCCACGCTCTTGCTCCTGTACCATCCAGTCCATGGTCGCAGCGCCATCATGCACTTCGCCGATTTTGTGTACCCGACCGGTATAGAAAAGGATGCGTTCAGTAGTAGTGGTTTTGCCGGCGTCGATATGTGCCATGATGCCGATGTTCCGTGTTTTCTCAAGAGGAAACTTACGGGCCACTGTTTTCACTCCTTATCTTGAACACAACCCTGTTTTACCAGCGATAATGTGCAAACGCTTTATTGGCTTCCGCCATTTTATGCGTATCTTCTTTTTTCTTGATCGTAGCGCCAGTGCTGTTCGCTGCATCCATCAGCTCGGCAGCCAAACGCTCCATCATGGTTTTTTCGCCGCGCAGACGCGCGTAGTTTACCAACCAGCGAATTCCCAGGGACAGGCGACGGTCAGGACGCACTTCCACAGGAACTTGGTAGTTCGCACCGCCAACACGACGAGCGCGTACTTCCAGGACCGGCATGGCATTTTTTAGAGCCGCTTCGAATACTTCCATCGGATCTTTGCCAGTTTTGGCGCGCATTACTTCGAATGCATCATATACAATGCCTTCGGCAACGCCTTTTTTGCCATCCAACATAACTTTGTTGATGAACCGGGTTACAAGCTTGGAGTTGTATACCGGATCTGCCAACACGTCACGCTTCGGCACAGGACCTTTTCTCGGCATAATACCCCTCCTAAACCTTACTCATGCGAAATTTATTTTTTCGCAGCCTTCGGACGTTTTGCACCGTATTTAGAACGGCTCTGGTTGCGATTGGCCACACCGGCGGAATCAAGAGCTCCGCGCACAATATGGTAACGCACACCCGGCAAGTCCTTAACACGGCCACCACGAATCAGGACCACGCTATGCTCCTGCAGGTTATGACCAATGCCAGGAATGTACGCTGTTACTTCGATCGAGTTGGTCAGACGCACCCTTGCTACTTTCCGAAGAGCAGAGTTCGGTTTTTTCGGAGTTGTCGTATATACTCTCGTGCAAACGCCACGCTTTTGCGGGCATTCCTTCATGGCGGGAGCAGTCGATTTCTTCACCATTTGTTCTCTGCTTTTACGAACCAATTGGTTAATTGTCGGCATTACTGTTGCACCTCCTTCCCCATCACTGGGATTTAGAATTTAAAACATCCCGCGTCGGCAAGCCGCCACGGAAGGTTTAACAAAAAAAGAACGCCCTCTCACATATCGCGGAGAAGCGCCACAGCCGAAGCGCCGACTTCAATTCCACACGCTCGACCCAGCTCTTGCATCGTTGCCGATTCGTCCAGGGATACATTGTGCTTTTCCACAAGAGCCAATAGCCCTTGTACTAGCCGCGGTTCCGCATCAGCCGCCACATATACCGTGACCGCCTCATCCCGCTCTACCGCTTTGCTTACCTGTTTAATCCCGACAACCTTGCGGTTTACCTTGAAAGCATCCGGTTTCATCTCACTCACCTCGCTTGAAAGACTTCTTTCAAAAGGCAGATTTACACTTCCATTTCAAGGCACTACCTAATATTATCACTCGCCTTGTGGAGTGTCAATAAAAAACAACGAAGAAAATGCCATTTTTCTCATGTTTTTCGCCTTGTTTTATTCCCACGGTTCCAGGTGTTTCTTTTTGTTGTTTTTTGCCGCTAATTTTCAGGCAAATAACTCCATTATGCAAAACACGCACGTCTTTTTTCGACGTGCGTGTTTTATACACAACTAGCTTTTTTTAGGGTAAATGAAGTTTTTTTGTTTACTCTTCGCCATTGTCCAGCAAATTAGCCACTGCATCATCCGCCATTTCGTCCGCTGACGCCATAACAGGACGCTCGCGATCAATGACGCGAATATTGCGGTAGCGGCTCATGCCGGTACCGGCAGGGATTAATTTACCGATAATCACGTTTTCCTTAAGACCCAGCAAGGGATCAATTTTACCCTTGATGGCAGCTTCCGTCAACACGCGAGTCGTTTCCTGGAAGGACGCAGCCGACAAGAACGAATCCGTAGCCAAGGAAGCTTTAGTAATGCCCAGCAAAATGGGACGACCCACGGCCGGTTCGCCGCCGGTTTCCACAACCAACGCATTATCCTCTTCCAAGGTGTTAACATCCACATATTCACCCGGCAGTACTTCCGTATCGCCGGACTCTTCGATTTTGACCTTGTGCATCATTTGGCGCACCATAACTTCAATATGCTTGTCGTTAATTTCAACGCCCTGGGATTTGTAAACTTTCTGCACTTCATACACCAAGTAGCGCTGGGTAGCGCCGACGCCGCAAATACGCAAAATATCATGCGGATTGGCGGAGCCTTCGGTCAGATGAGTCCCCGGCTCCACTGCTTGTCCGGTTTGCACGATAATACGCGCACCATAAGGAATGGGATAGATGTGCTCTTCCCCTTCGGGCGTAATGATAGTAACCTTGCGAGCGCCCTTGACGTCTTTGACATCCGCTGCGCCGGTCACTTCACTCAAAATCGCCTGACGTTTCGGTTTACGCGCTTCAAACAATTCCTCAACACGCGGCAGACCCTGGGTAATATCATCGCCAGCTACGCCGCCAGTATGGAAGGTACGCATGGTCAGCTGCGTGCCAGGTTCGCCGATGGACTGCGCAGCAATAATGCCTACTGCTTCGCCGACATCGACAATATGCCCAGTCGCCAGGTTACGGCCATAGCAGTGAATACATACGCCATAACGAGAGCGGCAAGTCAATACCGAGCGAATCTTAACGGTTTTGCGCACCTTGACTACTTCATCCGCCAAAGCCTCATCAATCATCGTATTCAAAGGCACAATGACGCGACCGGTTTCCGGATCCGCAATCTCTTCAGCCACAATACGGCCGACAATGCGGTCTTTCAACGGTTCAATAACACTGTTGCCTTCGGTAATCGCCGATACTTCAATACCTCTGATGTCGTTGCAGCGGACTTTAACCTCGCGGACATCGCTGTCCAAAATCGTATCCACCATCGCTTCCGTAAGGATTTCTCCTTTAGGCAGCAGTTCTTCACCTTCGGTCGTACGTACCGCTTCTTCCGTAGGCCGTCCCGCCATATCGCGAATCATCGAAGTCCGAATGGCGCTTCGGATGTTAACATCGGTCTCGCCTACGGTAGTGGTTACATACTCGTCTTCTTCACCTTCATTGATGCTCCAGACGGTAACATCCAGAATATCGCTTTCATAAATAAGCTGCAGTTGCTCGTCTTCCAGCAGCGTTTCCGCTTCCACAACCGCTTCGCCTGTTTTATAATCCAGCACATCCTGCGCCGTTACACGGCCGCTAAGCTTTTCTTTTAATTCAATGAGATTCAGACGTCCTTGCTTAGCCAGACGCGCCCGTTCACGCACCAAGTTAATGCCGACTACGTCGCAGTCGTCTTCGCGGACGATGACATCCTGCGCCACATCGACCAGCCGGCGGGTCAAATAGCCGGAGTCCGCCGTACGAAGCGCCGTATCGGCCAAGCCTTTACGAGCGCCATGGGTAGAAATAAAGTACTCCAACACGGTAAGGCCTTCACGGAAGTTAGCTTTGATCGGCAAGTCGATGATCCGACCGGACGGATCCGCCATCAGACCACGCATACCAGCCAGCTGACGAATCTGCTGGATGTTACCGCGCGCACCAGAGTTAGCCATCATATAGACCGGATTATTAAAGCGGTCCAAGTTTTCCATCATGGCTTTAGTAATATCATCGGTCGCTTTCGTCCACAGTTTAATCACTTTTTGATACCGCTCGTCATCAGTAATCAAGCCGCGGCGGAACAGCAAGTCAATCTTGTCGACCTGCGTTTCCGCTTCGGCCAAGATTTCCTTTTTCTTCGGCGGGATTATAATATCCGAAATGGCAACAGTTACGCCAGCCAAGCAGGCATAATGATAGCCAAGACGCTTGACGCTGTCCAAAATGGAAGCGGTGCGCGAATTGCCGAACATGCGATAGGACTCAGTCACCAGCTTGCCTAGTTCCTTTTTGTCCATGAGCTTGCCCAGGTGAATAAAGCCGTCTTCCAGATAGTAGTGACGGATCTCTTCGGGCAGCTCTTCATTAAAGAGCAACCGCCCAAGAGTCGTAACAACCAGGAGCTCTTTCTCGGTCACTTCCATGCCTAGCTTTTCCCGAACAAACGCCGGGACCTGCATACGCACTTTAACTTCCGCTTGCAAGGAAAGTTCCTCATGCTGATAGGCCAACAGGGCTTCGTTAATATCAGTCAGCACTTTGCCTTCGCCTTTTTGGTTTTCCTTGACAATGGTCAAGTAATAGGCGCCCAAAACCATATCCTGCGTCGGTACGGCTACCGGCTTGCCATCTTTCGTCGAAAGAATATTATGAGCCGACAGCATCAGAAGACGAGCTTCTGCTTGCGCTTCCGCGGACAACGGCACGTGGACAGCCATTTGGTCACCGTCAAAGTCAGCATTATAAGCAGTACATACCAAGGGATGCAGCTTAATAGCGCGGCCTTCAGTCAAGACAGGTTCAAAGGCCTGGATGCCTAATCTATGCAACGTCGGGGCGCGGTTCAAAAGAACAGGATGTTCCTTAATAACTTCTTCCAATACATCCCATACTTCCGGTTTCACCCGTTCCACCATGCGTTTGGCGCTTTTAATATTGTGAGCATGGCCAGCATTGACCAGCTTTTTCATCACAAAAGGCTTAAACAGCTCCAGGGCCATTTCTTTAGGCAAACCGCACTGATGCAGCTTGAGCTCCGGACCGACAACAATAACGGAACGGCCCGAATAGTCAACACGTTTACCCAGAAGGTTCTGACGGAAGCGGCCCTGCTTGCCTTTGAGCATATCGCTCAACGACTTAAGCGGCCGATTTCCCGGACCGGTAACTGGACGGCCGCGACGCCCATTGTCAATCAAGGCGTCTACGGCTTCCTGCAGCATACGTTTCTCATTGCGTACAATAATATCGGGAGCGCCCAAATCCAGCAGACGCTTCAATCGATTATTACGGTTAATAACGCGACGATACAGATCGTTCAAATCCGATGTGGCAAAACGTCCGCCGTCAAGCTGCACCATCGGGCGCAGTTCCGGCGGAATTACCGGCACCACGTCCATAATCATCCACGAAGGACGATTACCGGATTTACGGAATGCCTCTACCACTTCCAAACGGCGAATGGCGCGCACTCGCCGCTGGCCGCTGACTTCTTTCAGCTCCCGGCGCAGTTCTGTGCTCATGGATTCCAGGTCCAGCTCATCCAGTAATTGTTTGACCGCTTCCGCGCCCATACCCACTTTGAAAGCTGCCCCATATTTGTCCCTGGCTTCGCGGTACTCATTTTCGCTGAGCAGCTGCTGCTTCATCAGCGATGTTTCACCCGCATCCAACACCAGGTAGGAAGCAAAGTACAATACTTTTTCCAAAGAGCGGGGAGAAATGTCCAAAATCAACCCCATACGGCTAGGGATGCCTTTAAAATACCAAATATGCGAAACCGGCGCTGCCAGTTCGATATGTCCCATCCGTTCGCGGCGCACTTTAGAGCGGGTCACTTCGACGCCGCAGCGATCGCAGACAATTCCTTTGTAACGAATGCGCTTGTATTTTCCGCAGTGGCATTCCCAATCGCGCGTAGGTCCGAAGATTTTTTCACAAAAGAGACCGTCCCGTTCCGGTTTTAAGGTCCGGTAGTTGATTGTCTCTGGTTTCTTCACTTCCCCATAGGACCACTTGCGGATTTGCTCCGGCGAAGCCAATCCAATACGCATGGAGTCAAAATTATTCACGTCCAACAAAGGGTGGTCACTCCCTTCCCAAATTACTCGTCGTAATTTTCTAGATCAGCCAGAAAATCTTTTTGACTGAGCTTTTTTTCTTTTAATTTCAGTTTTTTGGAGGCACCCTTTTGGCCATCTTCATCCGACTCGCCGTGTTCTGGTTCGGCAGAAGAAAGATCTCCCAATTCGGCAATAATATCAAAGCCCTCCAGCACGTCCGGCTCATCGCTTGCTTCTTCCGCTTCCTCGCTGGGCGAATCGGCGTAATGACTTTCCGGGTGGGCCGGGGCATGCGGCGCTTCGCCCGCCAGGTTCAGCTCCAACTCTTTGGCCGTTTCCTGAATATCTTCGTCGGTATCACGAATCAAAATTTCCTGTGCGTCTTCTGTCAAAATTTTGATATCGAGACCGATGCTCTGTAATTCTTTGATCAAAACCTTGAACGATTCCGGCACGCCAGGCTCCGGCACATTTTCGCCTTTGACAATGGCTTCGTACGTCTTAACACGGCCAACCACGTCATCGGACTTAACCGTAAGCAATTCTTGTAAGGTATAGGCTGCGCCATATGCTTCAAGCGCCCACACTTCCATCTCGCCAAAACGCTGGCCGCCAAACTGAGCCTTGCCGCCCAGAGGCTGCTGCGTCACCAGTGAATACGGACCGGTGGAACGAGCGTGGATTTTGTCGTCAACCAAGTGAGCCAGTTTCAGCATGTACACAAAACCAACCGTAACCGGATTGTCGAAGGGTTCCCCGGTACGTCCGTCATACAACACCGTTTTGCCGTTGTCAGGCAGACCCGCCGCACGCAACGTTTGGAAGATTTCGCTTTCCCCTGCGCCGTCAAAAACCGGCGTTGCTAAATGCAAACCAGCAACATCCGGCTGCGGCATGCCTTTGGCTTTGACATCATATCCCAAACCTTCAAGACGTTCGGCAATATCCGGCGCTCCTTGCTTAATCTGCATGCCCAGCGCGTGCGCCGCCATCCCTAAATGCGTCTCTAGAATCTGGCCGATATTCATACGCGATGGTACGCCCAAGGGGTTAAGCACAATTTGCACCGGCGTGCCGTCCGGCAGGAAAGGCATGTCTTCTTCGCGCATAATGCGTGAAACAACACCCTTGTTACCATGACGGCCAGCCATTTTATCACCCACGGAAATTTTCCGCTTTTGAGCGATATAGACGCGCACCAATTGGTTGACGCCTGGCGGCAGCTCGTCGCCATTTTCACGGGTAAACACCTTCACGTCGACAATTTTACCGGCTTCGCCATGAGGCACTTTCAAAGACGTATCGCGAACTTCGCGGGCTTTTTCACCGAAAATGGCCCGCAGCAGGCGTTCTTCCGCGGTCAGCTCTGTCTCACCCTTAGGGGTAACTTTACCGACAAGAATATCTCCGGGCCGTACTTCGGCGCCGATGCGGATAATACCGCGTTCGTCGATATCCTTCAACGCTTCTTCCGCCACATTGGGAATATCGCGGGTGATTTCTTCCGGCCCCAGTTTGGTATCCCGAGCCTCGCACTCATACTCTTCAATATGAATGGATGTATAGACGTCCTCTTTCACCAGCTTTTCGCTCAAAAGGATGGCATCCTCGTAGTTGTAGCCTTCCCAGGGCATATATGCCACCAGAACGTTAAAGCCCAAGGCCAGTTCGCCCCGGTCAGTAGCGGGTCCGTCCGCCAGTACCTGGCCGCGCACCACGCGCTCATCTTTGCGCACAATGGGTTTTTGGTTAATGCAAGTTCCCTGATTGGAACGCATAAATTTGGTCATCCGGTAGCTTTCCAGACGTCCGTCATCACAGCGCAGACCAATCTCCAAGGCGCTAACCCGTTCAATCACGCCGTCGCTTTTCGCTAGAATTACAACGCCCGAATCGCAGGCAGCCCGATATTCCATGCCAGTTCCGACCAGCGGAGCCTGAGTCCGCAAAAGCGGTACTGCCTGACGTTGCATGTTCGCGCCCATGAGAGCACGGTTGGCGTCATCGTTTTCCAAGAACGGAATCATCGCCGTAGCAATGGACACAACCTGTTTCGGAGACACGTCAACATAGTCGACCTGCTCGGCAGGGACAACCAGCGTATCATGGCGATAACGAACCGTTACGCGCGGATGGGCAAACCAGCCTTCGGGCGTAATTTCCTCGTTCGCCTGAGCGCAAATGCCCTCGTCTTCTTCATCGGCAGTCAAATAGACCACTTCTTCGGTAACAATGCGATTAACTTTGTCGATTTTCCGATAAGGAGTTTCGATAAAGCCAAAAGCGTTGATACGGCCAAAAGTAGACAACGAGCCGATCAAACCGATATTCGGACCTTCCGGCGTCTCAATCGGACACATGCGGCCATAGTGAGAATGGTGAACGTCGCGGACTTCAAAGCCAGCGCGCTCACGACTCAAACCGCCAGGTCCCAAGGCGCTGAGACGACGTTTATGCGTCAATTCCGCCAAAGGATTGGTTTGGTCCATAAACTGAGAAAGCTGACTGGAGCCGAAAAATTCTTTAATTGCCGCTACAACAGGGCGAATATTAATCAAAGCCTGCGGATAAATGCCTTCGACCTCTTGAATGGTCATACGTTCTTTAACAACCCGTTCCATACGAGAAAGACCGATACGGAACTGGTTTTGCAAAAGCTCGCCGACGGAACGCAGACGACGGTTGCCTAAATGGTCAATATCATCGGTATTACCGAATCCATCCATCAAGTTCAATAAATAGTTAATAGCAGCAATAATATCCTGGCGAGTAATCGTCCGGTGCTGATACGGCAAATTCGGGTTGGCAATGACTTTAATAGCCTGGCCTTCCTTATTGCGAATATAAGCCACATTCAGACGATCGCCTTCAAACAAACCGGAAGCCTCTACGGCATTCAGAGCCTGCTCGTCAAGAACAGTCCCCTCTTCCGCTACAATTTCCCCGGTAGACTCGTCAACCAGCGGCTGGGCCAAGGTCTTGCCCATCAAGCGCCGCCGCCAGCCGAGCTTCTTGCCTAGCTTGTAACGACCAACTGTTGCCAAATCATACCGTTTAGGATCGAAAAACAGCGATTCCAACAACTGCTGCGCATTTTCCACTGTAGGCGGTTCACCCGGACGCAGACGTTTATAAATTTCCACCAGCGCTTCTTCTTTGGAGCTGGTGCTGTCACGTTCCAAAGTGGCTTGAATGCGCGTATCTTCAGCAAAAAGTTCTGCTATTACACTATTCGATGCATAGCCTAAAGCACGCACCAAAATAGTCGCCGGCAATTTTCTAGTCCGGTCAACGCGCACGGAAATCACGTCATTGGCATCTGTTTCCAGTTCCAACCACGCGCCACGATTCGGAATGACTGTTGCATGATACAGTTTTTTGCCGCTGGTATCGATCGTTTCCCCGTAATAAGCACCAGGAGAACGCACCAACTGACTAACAATAACACGTTCTGCACCATTAATAATGAACGTGCCGGTTTCCGTCATCAACGGAAACTCGCCCATAAACACTTCTTGCTCCTTAATCTCGCCGGTTTCCCGGTTGATTAAACGAACATTCACCTTGAGCGGCGCCGCAAAGGTAACGTCCCGCTCTTTGCATTCCTCAACGGAATACTTTGGTTCTCCCAGGGAGAAGCCTTCAAAGGAAAGCTGCAAATTGCCCGTAAAATCCTGAATGGGCGAGATATCCTGGAAGATTTCCTGCAATCCTTCTTCCAAAAACCAGTCATACGACCTCTTCTGAATCTCGATCAGGTTGGGCATGTCAAGTACTTCGTCAATCTTTGCGTAGCTGTACCTGACTCTCTTTCCTACAGGAACAGGTTTGAACATGAACCCCTTCACCCCTTACACGAAATGAATAAATTCCAAGGCACCAGGCGTCGCTGCAGTCCTAAGACCGGCATAGCACAACAAAGCCGCCAAAGACATGTGGTAATGGAAAACGAAAAAAGACAAGGTATCGTTCTTTTCTACATACCTTGCTTTTTCAAACGCAAGGAGTTGCTCCTCGCGCATGTCGTTCTGCTTTGTTAATCTCCATTCCATTTAGCTTGGCGACGCCAATCCCAGATACTGCTATTCTTTATTGCTTGGTAAAAGATATCGCGTTTTATTATGCTACCATCATTTCTTTAATTTGTCAATCATTTTTGCAAAAAACATCTATTCATTGCCGAAAGCACGAACTCTGCAACACGACTTAGCAAACCGAACTTTCCTCAAAAAAGCAAAAAAGGCCATCCTGTTAAACAGGATGGCCTTTTTAAAAAGCTTACTTTACTTCAACAGTAGCGCCGGCTTCTTCCAGCTTAGCTTTCAGAGCGTCAGCGTCAGCTTTGGCAACTTTTTCTTTGATAGCTTTCGGAGCGCCATCAACCAATTCTTTGGCTTCTTTCAAGCCCAGGCCGGTAGCTTCGCGAACTACTTTGATAACGTTGATTTTGCTAGCGCCAGCGCTGGCCAAAATCACGTCAAACTCGGTTTTTTCTTCAGCAGCGGCAGCGCCGGCAGCCGGAGCAGCAGCTACAGCTACAGGAGCAGCAGCGCTAACACCGAATTTTTCTTCCAGAGCTTTCACCAGCTCGGACAGTTCGAGAACGCTCATGTTCTCAATAGCTTGCATAATTTCTTCTTTAGTCATTTAATATACCTCCAAACATAATGTTTAAATTTTTGCTAACAGAAACTTGGAAGACCATAGGCCTTCTTTATGCCTTACGCCGACTCTTTTTGTTGGCGAACTGCATCCAATGCATAGACCAAATTGCGGACGCTTCCTTGGAGCACGTTGACCAGGCCCGTGATCGGGGACTGCATGCTGCCGAGCATCTTGGCAATAAGGACCTCCCGGGACGGCAAGCTGGCAAGGGCTTTGACACCGTTTTCATCGATGACATTACCTTCCACCAAGCCCGCTTTGACTTCCAATACCTGCAGTTTATGCTCTTTGACAAAATCAGTAATGATTTTAGCAGGAGCTACAGGATCGGTCGTGGAAATCGCCATGGCGGTCGGACCTTCCAGATAGACGTCCAACCCTTCCAGGCCTGCTTCCTGAGCAGCAATGCGGGTCATCGTGTTTTTAACAACACGGTAGTCCACGCCAGCTTCGCGCAGTTGACGACGCAATTTAGTGTCTTGAGCAACAGTCAGACCACGATAGTTTACCAATACAGCGCCTTTGGCACCGGTCAGTTTTTCTTTCAGTTCTGCTACTATTGCCTGTTTTGCAGCGGTTATGGCCATTTCATCCACCTCCTTTAGATTGCTGAAATAGAAACGACCTCTCGGCTGAAGCCGAGAGGTCGTAAAATACGAAATTACTTTCATACCTATACAACCGCCTCAACCTCTGCAGGCGGACTAACGTCCTTACGCGCAAAAGCGCCTGCCATCTACAGCCGAGATAGTCAATTATTCTTTTTTGCCTGCTACAGCACGGGTAGGATTGATTTTAATTCCAGGTCCCATGGTCGTGCTGACAGTAATGGCCCGCATGTACTGTCCTTTAGCAGCAGAAGGTTTCGCCTTGTTCAAGGTGTCAATAAGAGTCTGGAAGTTTTCCTGCAGCTTAGCGCTTTCGAAAGAACCTTTGCCGATCGGAGCATGGATATTACCAGCTTTATCGGTACGGTATTCGATTTTACCAGCTTTAATCTCATTGATAGCACGAGTCACGTCAAGCGTAACCGTACCAACCTTAGGATTCGGCATCAAACCGCGAGGTCCCAAAACTTTACCCAAGCGACCTACAAGGCCCATCATATCAGGCGTAGCAACAGCTACGTCGAAATCGGTCCAGCCACCTTGGATTTTTTGCACCAATTCCTCAGCACCAACAATGTCAGCGCCAGCGGCTTCGGCTTCTTTAGCTTTTTCGCCTTTAGCAAAAACCAAAACATTTTTGGTTTTGCCTGTGCCGTGCGGCAATACTACTGCACCGCGCACCTGTTGATCCGCATGTTTAGGATCAACACCTAATTTTACAGCCACTTCAACGGTTTCGTCAAACTTGGCAGTAACAATTTTTTTGACAAGTTCAAAAGCTTCTGCAACTTCATACAGCTTGTCAACTTCCACCAATTTGGCGGCTTCTTGATACTTCTTACCGAATTTAGCCATTTAAAATTCCTCCTGTGTGGTACTTACGGAATGATCCTCCCACAAGACACCTTCTTAGTCGACGATGTCAATGCCCATGCTGCGAGCAGTACCTTCAATCATACGCATTGCAGCATCCACATTAGCGGCGTTCAAATCCGCCATTTTGCTCTCTGCAATCTCGCGTACTTTATCGCGCTGCAGTTTCGCAACTTTCTTTTTGTTCGGCTCACCAGACGCCTTTTCAAGACCAGCCGCTTTTTTGAGTAATACAGCAGCCGGAGGAGTCTTAGTAATGAAGGTAAAGGAACGATCTTCAAAAACAGTGATTTCAACTGGAATGATCAGGCCCGCTTGCGCGGCTGTTCTTTCATTGAAGTCCTTTACAAACGCCATGATGTTCACACCAGCTTGACCTAACGCAGGGCCTACCGGAGGCGCCGGAGTGGCTTTCGCTGCGGGAACTTGCAATTTTACGAGTTTGATTACTTTTTTTGCCATTTTTTCCACCTCCTCATTGTGGTTACAACGATCTATCTAAAGGATAATTTCAAAGATTATATTTTTTCAACTTGAGTGAAATCAAGCTCTACAGGGGTTTCCCTGCCAAACATATCGACAAGCACGCGCAATTTCCCCTTCTCAGGGTCAATATGCACAACTTTAGCTTCCCAACCTTCAAATGCTCCGGATTTGATCCGAACCATCTGCGAAAGTTCCAAGTCCACCTTGGGCTTTTCTTCCATTCCCATAGAACGAAGAATCTGACGCGTTTCCGCTTCACTCAAAGGAATCGGCTTAGTCCCCGAGCCAACAAAGCCTGTCACTCCCGGTGTGTTGCGCACAACATACCAAGAACGATCGTTTACGATCATTTCCACCAGGACATAGCCTGGAAAGACTTTGCGCTTGATTACTTTTTTACGGCCGTCCTTGATTTCCACTTCATCTTCCATCGGCACAAGAATATTGAAAATCTCATTCTCCATGCCCATGGACTGCACTTTGCGCTCCAAGTTGGCTTTCACTTTGTTTTCATAACCAGAATAGGTATGGATTACATACCACATCTTTTCAGAATCCATCGCCTTTTCACACAGGGGGCCTTCCCCCTATCTCCTAGTTACTTGATCACCGCACGCAACAACCCGCTGAAGCCGGCATCGATGATCCAAATCAGCATGGCTACTGCCACGGTGGCAACAAACACTACGCTTGTATACGAAAGCAGTTCCTTGCGAGTCGGCCAAGTTACTTTTTTAAGTTCTGCCCGAACTTCGCGGATAAAGCGTTTCCACTGCGCAGTTCCTTGCGCCGCAGTCTCCTGAGCAGCCATCGTTTCACATCCTCGTCTTCCAAGCAATAGGTTGGCAGGGGCGGCAGGAATCGAACCCGCAACCAACGGTTTTGGAGACCGCTACTCTACCAATTGAGCTACACCCCTATCCAATTACGAGCCTGACCTTACTTTGTTTCTTTGTGTACGGTATGTTTCTTGCAAAACTTGCAATACTTGCTCAGTTCAATACGATCAGGATCGTTTTTCTTGTTCTTATTGGACTGATAGTTGCGTTGTTTGCATTCCGTACAAGCCAACGTAATCGCGTTACGCATCGTCTGTACCTCTCTTACCTGCAAAAATCATTATATTGCAAACGTTACTAATACAATTTAGCACACTTCCCCTGGGCTGTCAACAACATTCCATACGTCTTTACGCCCGGCAAAGAACAACCCAGGGAGTTGACACTCCCCGGGTTGGCGCTTGCCGCAACGCAGTAACCACGCTCAGGCAAAGCATGCGTTTATTGCACTGTAACAACTCACCAAAGTTACGCGTTGATTGCGGTAACTACGCCGGCGCCGACGGTGCGGCCGCCTTCGCGGATAGCAAAACGCAGACCTTCTTCAACGGCGATGGGGGTAATCAGTTCGATGGCCATCTGCACGTTGTCGCCAGGCATAACCATTTCCGTGCCTTCAGGCAAGGTGATCACGCCGGTTACGTCGGTCGTACGGAAGTAGAACTGCGGACGATAGCCGTTAAAGAACGGAGTGTGACGGCCGCCTTCTTCTTTGGACAGTACGTATACTTCGCCCATGAATTTCGTGTGAGGCTTAATGGAACCCGGCTTAGCCAAAACCTGGCCGCGCTGGATGTCTTTGCGCTCAACGCCGCGCAGCAGCGCGCCGATGTTGTCGCCAGCTACAGCGGAGTCCAGCAATTTGCGGAACATTTCCACGCCTGTGCAGACCGTTTGTTTCGCTTCTTCCATCATGCCTACGATTTCAATCGTGTCGCCCACTTTGACAACGCCACGTTCCACACGGCCCGTAGCCACGGTGCCGCGGCCGGTAATCGTGAAGACGTCCTCGACAGGCATCAGGAATGCTTTGTCGGTATCGCGTTCAGGAGTAGGGATGTAGCTGTCAACAGCTGCCATCAAATCAAGGATTTTCTGCTCATACTCGGCGTCGCCTTCCAGCGCTTTCAAGGCCGAGCCGCTGATGACCGGGATGTCGTCGCCGGGGAATTCGTAGCTCGAGAGCAATTCGCGAACTTCCATTTCCACCAGTTCCATCAATTCCGGATCGTCAACCATGTCCGCTTTGTTCAAGAATACAACCAGAGCCGGCACGCCAACCTGGCGGCTCAGCAGGATGTGCTCGCGGGTCTGGGGCATCGGGCCGTCAGCGGCGCTTACCACCAGAATGCCGCCGTCCATCTGCGCAGCACCGGTAATCATGTTTTTAACATAGTCAGCATGACCAGGGCAGTCCACGTGAGCATAGTGACGGTTAGCCGTCTCGTACTCAACGTGGGCGGTGTTGATGGTGATGCCGCGTTCGCGCTCTTCCGGCGCCTTGTCGATCATGTCGTAACCCATAAACTGAGCGCCACCTGTTTTGGATAATACTTTCGTGATGGCTGCGGTCAGAGTCGTTTTGCCATGGTCAACGTGACCGATGGTACCAATGTTCACATGGGGCTTGTTTCTTTCAAACTTCTGTTTTGCCATTCTTCTACTTCTCTCCTTTAAAAAGAGTTTTCGCCAGCTTGCTTAGCGAATGTACGATTATTCTTTTCGCTCTGGCGGTGGAAAATCCTGCTGCCTTTGAGAAAAAAGAAAAAACCGCGTAATCGCGGTTTCATGCCAATACTGGTGGCGGCGCAGGGACTCGAACCCCGGACACTGCGGGTATGAACCGCATGCTCTAGCCAACTGAGCTACGCCGCCTAATATTATGGAGCTGATGACCGGATTTGAACCGGTGACCTTATCCTTACCAAGGATACGCTCTACCGACTGAGCTACATCAGCATCAAACCATTGGTTGCGGGGGCAGGACTTGAACCTGCGGCCTTCGGGTTATGAGCCCGACGAGCTACCAACTGCTCCACCCCGCGTCATTAGTGGTGGAGAGGGAAGGATTCGAACCTTCGAAGGCAGAGCCGGCAGATTTACAGTCTGCTCCCTTTAACCACTCGGGAACCTCTCCACGGTACGATATTGAGTTTTGGAGCTGGCGAGAGGAATCGAACCCCCAACCTGCTGATTACAAATCAGCTGCTCTGCCAATTGAGCTACGCCAGCGTTTCTGCCGCGCCCCTCAGTGACGAAATTGATTGTACATCATTTCCTTTTCCCTGTCAACCGCTTTTTTTGCTGCGGTTTCAAAGTTCAGGAGTGTCACCTGCTCGACGCTTATGTATATTATCACGTCCTCCGCAACTTGTAAAGACTTAATTTCGCACTAATTTTAAATACCGTAAAAGAAGTAGTAACTGACTGCCGCCAAGACAAACCGATAATACGCAAACGAAGCCAAGGTAGATTGATTCAAGAAGCGCAAAAACCAGATCACCGAGGCATACGCTACAATAAAAGCGGTAACAAACCCGACGCCAATCATAAACAAATGGTCAGCGTTTAATTGTCCCCACACTTTTAGCAAGTCATAAAAACACGCTACAAACATCAACGGCACGGAAATAATAAAAGAAAAGTCGGCCGCAGCTTTGCGGCTAAGTCCGACGAACAAGCCTCCTGAAATAGTAGAGCCAGAACGTGAAAAGCCTGGCCACAAAGATAAAATTTGGAACAACCCTACCCAAAATGCCTGTTTTAAGGTTATTTCATCCACGTCGCACGTTCTGGGGCGTCGCATTTGGGCCCACTTTTCTGCAGCCAACATCAAAACAGCGCCTATTACTAACCCAACAATAACCGTAAAGGGAGAAAACAAGTACGTCTTAATCGCTTTGTGCAACAAATACCCCACGCCCATAACCGGAATAATACCTACCGCTACGTGCTGCCACTGCAAGGCCGAGCGAAAACCTGTCTTCCGACCATTTCGCGGCATCATAGCTGCAAACTTATCCCGATAGAGGAACAATACCGACAAAATAGCGCCCAATTGGATAAACACTTCAAATACGCTGGCAACTTCCCCTTCAAACCCCATTAGATGCCCGGCTAAAATCATATGTCCAGTCGATGAAACCGGTAAAAATTCAGTAACTCCTTCCACCACGCCAATAATTACTGCAATAAGCAAGTTCTCCACAAAAAGGCCTCCTCGTTGTAAGAATACCTCCTTATATTACCCTTCATCGCCTAGACCGTCAACGAAGCATAATAAAAAAGCGCGGCTTACGCCGCGTTTTTTTAGTCGATTTGAATAACCGTAATATCGGTCAATGGATATTCCAGCCGCTCGCCAGTCGCTCCCCGCAAGTGTGAAATTACGCCCTCGTGATATTCTCCGGGCCAAGCCACCAACAGCGTCTGTTTTTTGCTAATAGTCCGCAGCAATTCTACCGGTTGCAATTCCAGCTCGGCTGCGAAAAAATTCCGCATATTATCCAGCAGCACTACGTCGGCGCCTAGCGCCGCCAACGCCTTGGTTATCGCCCGAGCCGCTTCCGCCTGCCGTGACACATGAGCCGTCGGCCGCCATTCCTTCGGCAATACCTCTTTACCTTCAACATATTTCCAACCGCGCATGCTGGCTAACTCTCGCAAAATCTTGCTTTTCCCGCTTCCAGGGGCGCCGATGAGCAACACCATTTTATCCGTGGTTTGGGCTGCATCATGAACACATTCCACAATTTGCTGTACAATGGCCATCTTATTTCCCCCTTTTTTTAAATCCGCCGACCTATTCAACGATTCTTTACTACACTGCTCTTTCGATTCGGTCTTCTCTTGCCGCTAAAAATCTCTAGCGTGAATTTTCCGGAATGAAAAATTGCCGTTTATACTTTCAAGGATTTAGATTCGACAACTTCGTCAGAAAACCCTTTCCTCCCTGCCGGAAGAAGTGCAAAGCAAAAGCTCCCCTACGGGGGAGCCAGTTTCATGTCTTATCTCGAAAATCAGGTCCCAAAAATTCCACGCCCAACTCCCGCGTCGGAAGGGTGCGGCTTATGGCATCCCCGTCTTCACCTCGATTGTCCAAATATCGTTCCAGTTTCCGTTTGACCCGCTGCAAGGCGTTGTCGATCGATTTCACATGACGGTCCAGCTCCACGGCGATTTCCTGATAGGACTTGCCGTCCAAGTACGCCATGAGAACCTTCCATTCCAAGTCACTGAGAATTTGTCCCATTTTTTCTTCAATGTCGCTGAACTCTTCCCGGCTGATTACAAGTTCTTCCGGATCTGAAATTTTCGAACCCGAAAGCACATCCAGCAGCGTCCGGTCGGAATCTTCGTCATAGATTGGTTTATTTAGGGAAACATAGGAGTTCAATGGAATATGCTTTTGCCGCGTAGCCGTCTTAATCGCCGTAATAATTTGGCGAGTAACGCAAAGCTCTGCAAAAGCCCGGAACGAAGATAGCTTATCACCGCGAAAATCACGAATGGCCTTATATAGACCAATCATGCCTTCCTGAATAATATCCTCGCGGTCTGCGCCAATCAGAAAATAGGATCTAGCCTTGGCTCTTACGAAGTTCCGGTATTTATTGATTAGAAAGTCAAGTGCAATGGAATTTTCTTTTTCTTTTGCATCGGTGACGATTTCTTCGTCGGTCATATTTTCGAATACGCCGTACAAATCATTTTGCGAATGAAACCGCATGCGATCGCCCCCCAGTTTTTCCTTGTTCCTTCATTCGAGCCTTCCCATCTAACCTAACGGTATTTCTGGCGACGACTGCTCAAGGTGTTTCGAGGGCGTGTCAGACAATAATCCCTCATCAATAACCGAACTTCTACCAGTAAAAAAATTATACCGTATTCCTGCGGCCAGCGTCAAGCAAGACTGCATTTGTGATTCAGACGTTTTGCAGACGCTGCCGCACAGCTTCATACAAAACAAGAGAGCAGGCTACCGACGCATTTAGTGAATTAACATGTCCCTGCATGGGAATACGTACTAAAAAATCGCAATGTTCTTTCACGAGACGCCCCAGCCCTCTTCCTTCGCCCCCGATTACCAAGGCCAACGGCCCCTTAAGAGATGCTTCAAAATAATTTTCCGTGCCGTCCATGTCGCAGCCCGCTACCCAAATGCCGGCTTTTTTCAATTTATCCAGAGTCTGCGCTAAATTAGACACCCTGGCAACAGGCACATATTCCACCGCACCGGCGGACGTTTTGGCTACCGTCGTCGACAAAGGACAGCTGCGCCGTTTGGGAATAATGACGCCATGGGCTCCAGCGGCGTCGACGCTGCGCAAAACAGCCCCTAAATTATGGGGGTCCTCTAGTTCATCCAGCACCACAAGCAAGGGCGCTTCTCCCTTTGCTTCAGCCGCTGCTAAAATGTCCTCCACTTCCGCATACTCTACTGGCGAGGCCATCGCCACTACGCCTTGATGCCGTTGTCCGGGAGCCAGTTGAGCCAGCCGCTGCGGCTCGACTTCCTGTACCAGAATGCCTTTATCTTTGGCAATTCCCGCCAATTCTCTAAGAGAACCCTGCCGCTCGCCTTTGGCGATGAACAGTTTATTTAAGGGGCGGCCGCTTTTTAGCGCTTCGCCAACGCTGTTACGTCCGGCAATCACATCTTCCATCGTACTCCTCACTTTCTAAAAAGCGCCGAATATCCTTTTCTTTTCGGCAAATCAGGGCAGGTATTTTCTGCACACGCAATGGTCCAAGCCGCAACCTGGGTGCCGCAGACAACCGCCTGTCCTAGTGTTTTTCCTGCAGCCAAGCCATAGACGGCGCCGGAAAAAAAGGCGTCTCCTGCGCCGGTTGAATCAACCACATCGGTCTTAAATACCGGCTGATACCCCATTTCTTGATGAACCGCATCATAATAGACGGCCCCGCGAGCGCCCAGCGTGATGACCATAGACCGCAGGCCCTGGGCATCTGCGTATATCCGAAGCGCTTCGGCAATCTCTTCCGGCGCCAACACAGATAATTCGCGTTTCAACAACCGGCCTGCTTCCACATCATTGCAGATAAACGAGGCTAAGCGCGGTAAAATATCGGGCTTTTCCAAAATCACAGACAGATTTCCCGGTATGCCATGTACCGGCACCCCCTGCTCTGCCGCCAATTCCAGCACGCGCAGCGTCAAGGCTGCATTCAAATCCAATTCCAAAACCACATGCTGCGTCTTTTCCAGCAGCGCCGTTCCCTGCTCCTGTACCAGTTCGCTCAAAGCAGTTAGGTCCGGCATCTGCGAAATAGAACCCAAAAGTTCGCCGTCCGCACCAAGAACAGCCAGCCACATCCCCATGCCCCGGCCTACTGCCGGCACGCACTGCATGTCCACCCCCGCCTCTCGCAGACGGCTGCAAACGTCTTCCGCCAGAGCGCTTTCGTCAACAGTACTGACAAAACGTACGCCCACTCCCAAATGCGCTAAGTTTTCCGCGACATTGCGCGCCACGCCGCCATGAAAAAACTCTATGTGTCCCAAATTGCGCCCTTGGGGATTATAAGCTTTTTGCGCAAAGCCTTTACAGTCAACAAATACGGTACCAAATACAGCCACAGTTCCCATTGCTCATCCCCCTCAGCTTTGCGTCGGCAACGGTTGGGCCCGGCCGCAGCTCATTTTGCCCTCACTGCAATAACCGGCAGACAGGCAGGTAGGACCTGCTTTAGCAAAAAGCAGCGGCGCCGCCTGACGCGCTTCTTTCAGCATGGCTTCCGCCATCGCCCGAATCTCCCACTGCGCCCGCATACAGCAGCGCAGCGAAAAAAAATGCAACAACGTACGAGCGTTCATGGTAATAACCACTTTGGTTTCCGTCGCATTGGCCAGCACATACCGTGCGTCCTCTTTAGGAATCCCCAAGTCGGTCAATTCTTCATAAGCCGTGCGTATCTGCGCCATCAAGGCCGCAAACTTCGCCGCCGCTTCCGGACGCGCAGCAATCGACGGCGGTACAATGGCCTCAAAGTCATGTTCGCCCACATAACGCTGCGACTGCTGCGAATACGAGGCAATGCGGTGCCGCACCAGCTGGTGGCTCAAGACCCTTGAGATCCCCTCCACTGCAAAGGTAAAGTTTACGTGTTCCAACGTCGACAAATGTCCCAGCTCGACAATCTTGCTCACAAGGCCTGCCACTTGAGACTGGCTCATTTTCTCCGCAAGTTCCTCCGCACCGACAGCCGAGTAGCACAAGCGGGCCGCCATGGCCACCGTTCGCTCCGGTTCCGGCGTATATTGCATCAATTTTACTTTCATTCGCCTTTTCCTTTCTTCCCTGCCTGCAAGGCGGCAAAAGCAATCGCAAAAGACTGCTCCGCCAATTGCTCCAGACGTTCCTCCTGCCCGGAAAGCAGCAAATAACCAAATAAGGCCTCTAACGCCGTGCTTTGGCGGTATTCCTTGACACTGGCGCTTTTCGGCACGGAGGCTTTCGTGTTCCGCCCTCGTCTTGCCACGGCGCCTTCCGCTTCTGTTAAGTCCTCTTTCAGCGCCTCGTAGGCTTTAGACTGATATACAGCCGAAACCAGCCGCATGCCTGCTTCGTGAACCACCCGCACCTGGCGCTGCTCTTTTTCCAACAGACGCAGTCTTACATAAAGAGTGTAATACGCGTCCCCCACATACGCCAAGACCAAAGGATGGGCCGCCTCAGTCAATGTCGGTTCCCCCCCGGCGTCTTGAAGCAAGCGCTCTTTTAAAAACTGAAACTGCGAAAATCTCATTTGCGCTTCCACCGCGTTCCCTGCGGAGAATCTTCAATGACAACCTCCAAGGCCTGCAAAGCGTCCCGAATTCGATCAGCCGTACCCCAATCCTTATTCTGCCGGGCCTGCTGGCGCAGTTCCAGCACCAATTCCATCAAGCCGTCTACCAGACCGTTATCTTCGGCCGCGCTTTCCGTCGCCGCAGGCACAATGCCCAACACGTCCTCCAGCAGAGCAAACAGAGCCACTGCTTCGTTTACTGCTTTGACGGAAGCCGCTTCCTTGCCGGACGCCACCAGCGCCTGATAGGAATTGACCTCTTTACCGAAGGTAAAAAACGTACTAATGGCCAAAGCCGTATTAAAATCATCATCCATGGCCGCGTAAAACTCTTCGCTGGCTTTCTGCGCCGCCGCCAACAGCTGCTCAGCGCCAGCGCCGCCACAGTCCGTCGCAGCAGCCGCCGCCAGCTCCGCCAGGTTTCGTTTCACTGTAGCTAGTCGCTCCAAGGCCCGCTCCGCTTCAGTCAGACGTTCATCGCTGAAATCCAAGGGACTGCGGTAATGAGTGGACAGAATGAAGAAGCGCAGCACTTCCGGGGCATAATGCGCCAAAATATCCTGAACCAAAAAGAAGTTCCCCAGGGACTTGCTCATTTTTTCCTGATTTACCGTAATAAAGCCGTTATGAAGCCAGTAGCGCACAAAAGGGGTTACCCCCGTAAAGGCCTCCGACTGGGCCACTTCATTTTCATGATGTGGGAAAATCAAATCACTGCCGCCGCCATGAAAATCAAACTGTTCACCCAAGTATTTATGCGACATGGCCGAGCATTCAATATGCCAACCAGGCCGTCCTGCGCCCCAGGGGCTTTCCCATGAAGGTTCTCCTGGCTTGGCGCTTTTCCACAAAGCAAAGTCCATAGGATGGTTTTTGCGCTCGTCCACTTCTACCCTTGCGCCGGCTTTCATGTCGTCCAGCGAGCGTCCGCTCAGCTTGCCATAGTCTGCAAACTTTTCCACCGCATAATACACATCGCCGTCAACGACATAGGCAAAGCCGTCTTTGACCAGCTTAGCCACCATATCGATGATTTCCTGCATATGTGTAGATACTTTGGGGTAGATCGCCGCCCGGCGCACATTCAGCTTGTCCATCACTTCAAAATAGCTGGCAATATAGCGCTCGGAAATAGCATGCCACGGCACTTGCTCCTCATTGGCAGTCCGAATAATTTTATCATCCACATCGGTGAAGTTTTGCACATGCATCACTTCCCAGCCTTGCTGCTCCAAATAGCGGCGAATGACATCCCAGGTCACAAACGGCCTGGCGTTGCCGATATGGGGATGATTGTACGGAGTAACGCCGCAAACATACATTTTAACTTTTCCTTCTTCTAATGGAACAAAGGCCTCTTTTTGTTTAGTCAACGTATTGTATACACGCAAATTCATTTTTTCTTCAACTCCTCTTCTAATTCACCAATGCGTTTTTCCATGCGATGCATATTGCGCTGCATGCACATCATCATTTCTACAATCGGGTCCGGCAAGTCGTTATGGTCCAAATCGATGAGGTCTACGGTCTGAGTATTATCAATGCGACGCCCTTCATGCCAAACAATGCGGCCGGGAATGCCCACCACTGTTGAATTGGGCGGCACTTCCTTGAGCACGACCGAACCGGCGCCGATTTTAGAATTGTCTCCCACCTTGAACGATCCCAGCACTTTAGCGCCGCTGGCAATAACTACATTATTCCCTACCGTAGGATGGCGCTTTCCCTTCTCCTTGCCTGTCCCGCCAAGAGTAACGCCTTGATACAAGGTGACATTGTCGCCGATTTCGGCGGTTTCGCCAATTACAATGCCTGTGCCGTGGTCAATGAACAAGCCTTCGCCAAGAGTCGCCCCCGGATGAATTTCTATGCCTGTCAAAAACCGGGCCAAATTGGAAATCAGACGCGCCGCCAAAATCCAGCCGCTCAAAAACAAGCGATGCGAAATTCGATGCATCCAAATCGCATGCAAACCGGAGTAGCAAAGAAGCACCTCTAGCACGCTCCGCGCCGCCGGATCGCGTTCAAAAACAACCTGGATATCTTGCTTGATGCGTTTGAACATGAACACTCTTCCTTTCTTTACTCTAAAAAACAACGTAAAAAAACCACCATCTCCTGACAGAGACGGTGGTTCCGTGGTTCCACTCTGCTTGGACAGCACTTGCCATCCCTCTAGGCGCAATAACGGGCGCACCCGTGAAGAGTTTAGCTCTCCCCAGCTCCCGGACGCATTTCCGCTGACCGCTGCCTGCAGATGCTCTCAACCTAGGCATCCACTCTCTGTAAGGACGTTTCTGCGTACTTTTTCCGTTCTTCGCCGTCATCTATTCGTATTGCCTGCAGTATATCCCGTTCCGGCATCGCTGTCAATCAGATTTTTGCCAGCATGCGCTCCATCCGGGCCAGTGTACGTTCCCGCCCAATCAGCGGCACAATATGAATGAGCTCCGGTCCGTGCATACACCCGGTCAAGGCTACGCGCACCGGCATAAATACCTTTTTACCGCCCAGCTTCAATTCTTTCGTAATGCTTTTCAGCAAGGCTTTTATGGCAGGGGCATCTACGGTCTCCAACGCCAGCAGTTTCGTCTTAAACAAATCCATCACCGGCGGCACATCGGCATCACGCAAAATTTCGTGAGCGTCTTCGTTTTCAAAGTCAATCTCATCTTGAAAGAAAACACCCGCATGATCGACAATTTCCGCGCCATAACTGATATAGTCCCGCAGCGCTTCCACCATCTGCTCGACCCAGGCTCGCTGCTCCTCATTCAGTGACTCCGGTACATAACCAGCCTTCACCAAGTGCGGCAGCACCAAGTCGGTAAGCTCCGCCAAGGTCAGCTTCTTCAAGTAGCAAGCATTAATATAATTTAGCTTGTCCACATCGAACACAGCCGGATTTTTCGCCACTCGATCCATAGAGAATTTTTCAATCAGTTCCTGGCTGGTAAAAAGTTCTTCCTCTCCAGGAGGCGCCCAGCCCAGAAGAGCCAAGAAATTCACAATCGCTTCCGGCAAATAGCCTAACTGGCGATACTGTTCCACGGAAGTCGCGCCATGACGCTTACTCATTTTCGAGCGATCCTTACCCAAAATCAAGGAAATATGTCCAAACTGCGGCGCTTCAAACCCAAGAGCTTTGTAAAGAAGCCATTGGCGCGGCGTATTGGATAGATGCTCTTCCGCTCGAATAACATGGGTGATTTTCATCAGCATGTCATCAATTACCACGGCATAGTTATATACAGGAATGCCATCCGATTTCACAATAACAAAATCGCCTACGCCAGCCGACTCAAAACGCACCGTTTCACGAACCATGTCTTGAAAAACAATATCCTGACCTTCTGGAACGCGAAAACGAACCACTGGCTTGCGGCCAGCTGCTTCCAGCGCCGCTTTTTCTTCTTCCGAAAGATTACGACAGCGTCCGCCGTAACGAGGTGTTTCGCCCTTAGCCAGCAACGCTTGACGTTCTGTTTCCAGCTCTTCTTCCGTACAATAGCAATGGTACGCTTGCCCGGAAGCCAAAAGCTGCTCCGTATACTGGCGATAAATATCCAAACGCTGCGTCTGATAGTAGGGTCCGTAAGGACCGCCTACTTCCGGCCCTTCATCCCAATCCATACCCAGCCAGCGCAAAGCTGCTTTGATGTTTTCTTCCGATTCTTTGGAGGACCGTTCCAGATCCGTATCCTCAATACGCAACACCAGCTTACCGCCGTGTTTGCGGGCCAATAGCCAATTAAATAACGCCGAACGGGCGCCGCCGATATGAAACGGTCCCGTAGGACTCGGCGCAAAGCGCAACCGCATTTCTTTCTCTACCATCAATATTCCCTCCAACAACGTCCATTTTAAGGCCAAATTATTCTTTTATGATAGCAGATTCCTCTCGTTTGTGCAAAAGTCATTCCTGCTCAGGATCCAAGACTACGTTTCCTCACCTTTTTCCCTGCAATTCCTGAGGAGCATCTATTTTTCTATTTTCTAAGCATTGCCACCGCATACGCGGACATGCCTTCCTCGGTTCCTACAAAGCCCAATTTTTCTGTTGTTGTGGCTTTGATATTGACACGCTCCTCGGACACCTTCAATGCCGCCGCTACGTTTTTAACCATTTGCGGAATATGCGGCGCCAGCTTGGGCCGCTGCGCCGCCACCGTCACGTCTACGTTATTGACGATCCAGCCTGCCTGTTCCAGCAAGGCCTGCACCTTATCCAGCAGCAGCAGACTGGAAATACCGCGATATTGTTCTTCTGTATCTGGAAAATGACGGCCAATATCGCCCAAGCCCGCCGCGCCCAACAGTGCGTCCTTCAAGGCATGCAGCAACACATCCGCATCAGAGTGACCCTCTAAGCCCAACGAATGGGGAATGTCTACGCCGCCCAAAATCAGCTTGCGCCCCGGCGTCAGTCGGTGCACGTCATAGCCCATGCCTGTTCTCCACTCCACTTGCCGTTCCTCCCCTCGCTGCTGCAAGATAGCTTCCGCCACGATCAAATCCTCTGGTGTCGTGACCTTTAGGTTGCTGTACTCGCCCTGAACCAAATGCACAGGCACGCCCAAGCGTTCCACCAAGGAAGCGTCGTCGGTCCCTAAAAAGCCCTCCGCGGCGGCCTGATCGTAGGCTTGACGCAACAGCGCCGCTTCAAATACTTGGGGCGTCTGTATGGCCCAGAGGCGTTCCCTCGGCGGAGTAGCCACTACACAACCATCTGCATTGCTTTCTTTGATCGTGTCCTTGACCGGCACCGCCAAGCCGGCCGCCCGCTGTCGCTGCGCCACTTCCACCACGGCCGTGACCGATTCCGGCAGTACCAGCGGCCGCGCCGCGTCATGCACCGCCACATAGTCAGTTCCAGCCGGAAGAGCCTTGAGGGCATTGGCAATGGAGTATTGCCTTTCGCTGCCGCCAGCCACTACCTGCCAAGGCTTTAACGTTCCATCCTGCGACAGAATGCGTCTGACCTCAGCTGCTTCTTCCGGCGCTGCTACGATAATCATTTCATCAATTTTATTGCTGGCCGACAAAGCCTGGGCGCTGCGCAAAAGCATGGGACGTGAAAGAAGCGGGAGAAAAGCCTTATTGCTCCCCCCGCCCATGCGCCGTCCCTGTCCTGCCGCAGCCAAAACAGCTATATTCATGCCTTAAGCGCCTCTTTCTCCATTCTTCAACTTAGCAAAAATCATGCGTCCCGCCGCAGTTTGCAGCACCGACGTTACCAAGACTTCCAGGTGCTCGCCTACATACTTTTTCCCGCCGTCGACAACAATCATCGTACCGTCGTCGAGATACGCCACTCCCTGGCCGAATTCTTTGCCGTCCTTCACCAAATGCACATGCATTTCCTCGCCAGGCAGCACCACCGGCTTGACTGCATTGGCCAGTTCATTAATGTTCAAGACGGCAACGCCGTGCAGCACAGCCACCTTGTTCAAATTAAAGTCATTGGTCAAAATCTTGCCGCTTGTTTCCTTAGCCAGTTGAATTAGCCGTGAATCCACTTCTGCAATTTCTTCATAATTGCGGTTGTCAATCTGCACAGCCAGGCCCAGTTCCTTCTGCATGCGATTTAAAATATCAAGTCCTCTGCGCCCCCGATTGCGTTTCAGGGGATCTGAAGAATCCGCAATATGCTGCAGCTCTTCCAAGACAAAAATCGGTACCACTAGCCGACCTTCTACAAAGCCGCTTTGACAGATATCTGCAATACGTCCGTCAATAATAACACTTGTATCGAGAATCTTCGGCGCGCAGACATCCGCTTGCGGCACCTGCTGCTTGGACGCCTTTTCTCCTTTACTCAGCCACGGCAGATAGGACACCAAAAAACCAAGCTCATCCCGCTTGCGCACGGCAATATTCATCCCTAAATAGCCCAGAAAAATACTCAAAACAATAGGAATGTATTTCCCAATAATCGGAATCGGTAAAAAAGAAGAACTAATTAAATTAGAAAGTATAAGTCCGATAGATAAACCAGCCGCTCCCGCCAATACGTCGTTTAACGGCATCTTGTTCAACCGCGCTTCTACCCAGTCATTAATGCGCCACAAATAACGCACAAAAAGCGGAGATAGTAGAAAGCCCAGCAACCCGCCCACAAAAGCGCCCGCAAGCAAGGATAAAATGGTAGCCAGCGTACTGCCGAACAAGCCCATGCGCAGCACTTCCGCGCTCACCAACACCGCCAGCACCTGATTAATCCATTCCGCCATAGTCAAAAGGCCCGCGATCACACCCAAGCCAGTAATTACAAAGCGCAATACCCTATCCAGCATGCTTTCGCCTCCTTTCGCGTTTATTGTATCTATTTCTTATGCCATGTTGCCATAACAATAGAACGCCCTCCTTTGGCTTGTTAAAATACCGCCATACCGGTTTATTGTAACACAGCGGCCAACGCTTCCGCTACCTGCCTAACGCCAATATACTCCGCTTCCGCTTTGCGCTGCTTTAGCGCCGTCAGATTGCCTGCAGGCAAAACAAAGCGGCGAAATCCCATTTTCCAAGCCTCTTGAATACGCAATTCCGCCCGGGGGACCATACGTATTTCTCCGGTTAAACCAACTTCACCCATGACCACCGTATGAGGATCAACCGGTCGATTGCGAAAGCTTGAAGCAATGGCCACCGCTACCGCCAAGTCCGCCGCAGGCTCCGCCATGCGGATGCCTCCGATCGTGTTAACATATACATCCTGATCGCCCAGCACCAAACCGACTCGTTTTTCCAGCACTGCCAACAAAAGCAGCGTTCGATTGTAATCAAAGCCCGCCGCTGTCCGCCTCGGCATACCGAAGCAGGTAGTGCTGACAAGAGCCTGCACTTCAAGCAACAAGGGCCGTACTCCCTCCAGATGCGCCAAGACGACGGACCCCGGCGAATTCACCGGCCGTTCCGCCAGCAGCACCGCTGATGGGTTTTCCACTTCGACCAGCCCGTCTTCTTCCATGGCAAAAAGACCGCTTTCCTGGGTAGAGCCAAAACGATTTTTAATGGCTCGCAGCACGCGGAAGGTGTAACTGCGCTCCCCTTCAAAATACAAAACCACATCCACCATATGCTCCAATAAACGCGGCCCGGCAATTTGACCGTCCTTGGTTACATGGCCAATAATAGCGATGGAAATGCCTTCCTCTTTAGCCAGCCGCAGCAGCCTGCCTGTGCATTCGCGCACTTGTCCGACGCTGCCGGGCGCGCTGGGCAGTTCCGGACAATACATGGTCTGAATGGAGTCTATCACCAACAAAGCCGGTTTGCACTCCTGCGCTGTGCGCAAAATATCATCCAGCCGAGTCTCGTTCTGCACCCATAAGCGCGGCTGCAGACGCCCCAAGCGCTCGGCCCGCATGCGGGTTTGCGCCGCCGACTCCTCGCCGGAAACATAGAGCACCGGCGCCTGACCTTGGCTTAAATGCGAGGCCACCTGCAACAGCAGCGTCGATTTGCCGATTCCCGGATCGCCGCCCACAAGCAGCAGCGAACCAGGCACCAAACCACCGCCTAAAACCCGATCCATTTCACCGCTGCCTGTAGACATGCGAGGCAGCGCGCTAATATCAACTTCGGTAATGGGACATGGCCTAGATACTGCCGCTGTGGCGCTCCCCAAGCCAGGACGACTGGCCTCTTTGCGAAGCACTTCTTCGCTAAAGGAGTTCCATGCGCCGCATTCTGGACATTTCCCCAGCCACTTGCTTGAATCATAGCCGCAAGACTGGCATACATAACGAATTTTATCTTTTGCCATTACTTTCAATTGCCTCCCTGACGCCTGCCCCAAAATGCCGAAAGCACTTTGGATAAGGCATACCCAAAGTGCTTTCGCGCCGCCCGGCGTCATTTCCTGCTACAAAACCCGAGTAAATACCTTTTTTAGTTTTTTTTCGCGAAAGTCAGCTTCCCTGCTTCGTCGGCGTCAATAGACACCGTATCTCCCGCCCCGATACCCCGGCGCAGCATCATCTCCGCGATTTCATCCTCGACCAGTTTCTGAATAGCCCGCCGCAGCGGCCTGGCTCCGTAGGTGATGTCCAGGCCTTCCTTGATGAGCTCCTCTTTCGCCTTTTCGCTGACTTCCAAGGCGATCTCATTTTCTCCCAAGCGTTTAGACACATCGGCAAGCATGATTGCAACAATCTGCTTAAGCTCTTCATCGTTCAGGCTGGAGAATACAATCAACTCGTCGATGCGGTTCAAAAATTCCGGTCGGAATAGTTTTTTCACTTCTTCCAGCACGCGTTTCTTGCCTTCGCTATCGTCTTTCTTTTTCTCATTGCCTGTAATAAAGCCCATCGTCCCGCCGCCTTGGCGCTGCAAATGTTTAGCGCCTACATTGGAGGTCATGATAATCACGGTATTCTTAAAATCAACCGTCCGCCCCTGACCATCGGTCAGTCGGCCGTCTTCCAGTACTTGCAGCAACATGTTAAACACATCCGGGTGGGCTTTTTCGATCTCATCCAGCAGCAGCACGGCATAGGGTTTACGCCGTATTTTTTCCGTCACCTGACCGCCTTCTTCATAGCCCACATAGCCAGGAGGCGCTCCCACCAGACGGGACACCGTGTGTTTTTCCATGTATTCGGACATGTCCAGGCGAATCATGGCGTTTTCATCGCCAAAAAGCGCTTCCGCCAAAGCCCGAGCCAACTCGGTTTTGCCCACGCCGGTAGGCCCCAGGAAAACAAAAGAGCCAATAGGACGCTTCGGATCCTTCAACCCCGCCCGGGCGCGGCGCACGGCACGAGCCACAGCCTGTACCGCCTCGTTCTGACCGATAACTCGTTTATGCAAAATTTCTTCCAGCTTCAACAGCCGCTCGGACTCTTCTTCCGCTAGCTTTCTGACGGGAATGCCAGTCCAGCCTGCCACAACTTGGGCGATATCATCCGCTGAAACCACAATTCGCTCGCCACCGCCCTGCTTCCACGTGCGCTGTTTTTCTTCCAGCTGCATTTTTAAAGTTTGTTCTTGGTCCCGCAGCTTGGCGGCCTGCTCGAATTCTTGGGCAATAATGGCCGCTTCTTTTTCCGCTTGAATGCACCCTAGTTCCTTCTCTAAGCCTTTCACATCTTCCGGCTTGGAAAACGCTCCTAAGCGCACCCGCGAGGCCGCCTCGTCCATCAAATCAATCGCCTTATCCGGCAGATATCGGTCAGAGATATAACGATGAGACAGTTTTACCGCCGCCTCAATGGCTTCATCCGTAATTTTAGCTCGATGAAACGCTTCATACCGATCCCGAATTCCCTTCAAAATGGCAATGGCGTCCTCTACGCTGGGTTCGCCGACATTCACCGGCTGAAAGCGCCGTTCCAACGCTGCATCCTTCTCAATATGCTTTTTATATTCCGACAAGGTTGTCGCACCGATCACCTGAATCTCGCCGCGAGCCAAAGCTGGTTTTAAAATATTAGCGGCGTCAATGGCGCCTTCAGCGCCGCCAGCGCCTACCAACGTATGCAATTCGTCAATAAACAAAAGAACATTGCCGGCTTCGCGGACTTCGTCCACCACTTTGCGCACCCGGTCTTCAAATTCACCGCGATATTTCGTACCGGCCACCATGGCCGCCATATCCAAAGAGATGAGCCGTTTGGCCCGCAACGTCTCCGGCACCTTGGCGTCAACAATCCGCTGCGCCAAGCCTTCCGCCACCGCTGTCTTGCCTACGCCAGGCTCGCCAATCAACACGGGGTTGTTTTTAGTGCGCCGACTAAGAATCTGCAAAACCCGCTCAATCTCACCGCTGCGACCAATAACGGGGTCAATCTTCCCGTTTTTCGCCAGTTGATTTAAATCCCGCCCGAATTCATCAAGCAGCGGCGTATCTGTTTCCTCGTCTTCCACCGCCTGGGCATGAGCGTTGCCGGAAGCGTAAAAACCGCCGCCCAAAAGTTCCATCACCCGCTGCCGAACCTGTCCCAAATCCGCTCCTAAAGCGGTAAGAACCTGAGCCGCCACGCCTTCGCCTTCGCGAATCAGGCCTAAAAGAATATGTTCGGTGCCGACATACTGATGTCCCAGACGCAAGGCCTCTTCCACCGATAGCTCGATAACTTTTTTGGCGCGCGGCGTATAGCTGATATCCCGGCTCGTACCGTCGCCGCGCCCTATGGTTTCTTCCACCTGGCGGCGAATGCGCTCCAAATTGATATTTAGGGAGGTCAATGCTCGTGAAGCCACGCCTTCCCCTTCATGCAGCAGACCCAACAGCAAATGCTCTGTGCCAATGTAATCGTGGCCCAAGCGAATGGCTTCCTGCTGCGCCAGCATCAGTACCCGCCTGGCGCGCTCTGTAAAACGACTCAACATTGTAAATACCTCCTTAAAAATAAACTCCTTTTTCTACTGCCCGCTCTCCGGCTCCTGCGCCAGCGTATGACGGATAACTTCCGCCCGCAGCACCGCTCGTTCCTGAGCCGTCATCGTTTCCTTTCCTGCCAAAGAGTGAAGGAATCCCGGACGAGTCTTAACAAGCAAACTGTGCAGCACCGCTTTTTCCACACCGGTTACGATGCCCAGATCTACGCCTAGCGATACATCACTGAGCAACCGCAACGCTTCTTCGCCCTTCATACTGCGCGCATGACACATAACGCCATAGGCCCTCCAAACGCGATCAGCCAAAGAATCTTCCGCCTGCTCTAAGAGCCGCAAACGAGCCTGACGCTCATGGTGCACCATATGCTGCACCACGCCGTTCAAATTAGCGATAATCTCTTCTTCTTTCGGTCCCAGCGTCAGTTGATTGGAAACTTGAAACAAATTCCCAGCCGCTTCCGTTCCTTCGCCGTAAAGGCCGCGCACCGCCAGTCCCAACTGCGTAGCCGCCGAAATCACCCGGCTGGCCTGCTTCGTCATAACCAATGCCGGCAGATGCAGCATAACTGAAGCACGCAAGCCAGTGCCTAAATTGGTCGGGCAGGAAGACAGATAGCCCAGATCTTCACGAAACGCTACCTCTTCACGACTTTCCAGCAGATCATCTACCTCGTTAGCCTGAGCTAGGCACTGTTCCAAATCCAACCCCGGCGCCACCGCTTGAATGCGCAAATGATCCTCTTCATTCACCATAATACTTACGGCGCCTTCTCGTCCTACCACCAAGGCTCGCCCTACAGGACACTGGGCAAAATCCGGACTTGCCAGATGCTTTTCCACTAAAATTTTCCGCTCCAGCTTTGACAAATTCTCCAGCGGCACAAACACATACGCTGCCTCGTCCGCCTGATTCAGCTGCGGCAGCGCTTCTTTTACCACGTTTAACACCTGCTGCAGTATCGCCTCATCGGCGCGGGTAGGAAACGCAAAGCGCTGAAAATTCCTCGCCAGCCGTACCCGGCTGGATAAAGCGATATCGCCCTCCGGCCCTGCAAGGGTCCCCCAGGCGCTGCGAGGACTGCGCAATAATTCCTGCCAATTCATGCCTTGCACCACCTTATCCACGCTGGCTCTGCATCTCAAGACTGCGTATTTCATCCCGTAAGCGAGCCGCTTCTTCATATTCTTCCTGTCGCACATGCTGTTCCAGTTGCTGCCTCAGTCCCTGAATACGCCGTCGCATTTGCACGGCAGCTCCTGTATGCCTAGGCACTTTGCCGTTATGCTGGGCCGTGCCGTGAATGCGTCGCACCATTGGCCCCAGCTTTTCTTCAAAAGCTTCAAAGCAGCCGCTGCAGCCAAAGGTCCCCTTGTGGCTAAATTCTTCATACGTCAAACCGCAGGCAAGACAGCGCAATGTTTCTTCCTGCACTTCCTCCGGTTGTGACGCCGCCAAGAGCAGCTTGAGAAAATCCTCCGCCCCCGCCGGGTCGTTTAAAGCCAAAACCGAAAGAGCCGGCTGTCCCTGGGCGCAAATTTCACAAAAATGATGCTCTTCTTTTTCCGACCCCATCATCTGCACAATGCGAATTGTTGCCGGACGTTTGCCGCAATTCTCGCACAACATCACATTCCCTCCTCACGAGGCAAATCCGCCAAGCGTTGCAGCACATTCCGCAGCAGACGGCCTCGCTCTTCATCCTCTAATCGATCGGCAAATTGCATCATAAAATAGCGTACAATAGCCGCTTCCCGTTCACTCAAAAGCTGATGCTGTTCCCATTGACGAATACGCCACTGCACTTCCTCTTGGGACCAAGCCTCTTCCGGCGGCGCCGGCAACTCCGCCAGTACCGGCAGAGCTAATTTAGCAATACGCACAAACCCCCCGGAACCGCGGCGAGATTCTACAATAAAGCCTCGTTCCATGGTAAAGCGAGTGCCCAGCACATACGTAACCTGCGAAGGAGCGCAAGCAATTTCTTCCGCTATTTCACTGCGCCGCACGACAATGATACCGCCGCTGCCCGCAGCCAATTTCCGCAAAATAAAACGTTCAATAGCATCTGCCAAATTCCCCATGCTGCAGCGCCTCCTTTTTCCTAAAACATGCGCTTCTTTTCACAAAAGTGCCGTTTCATCTTTTGACTTTATTGTATTTGACTTTTTGACTTTGCGCAAGTAATTTTTGAGCTGCTGCTACCTTGGAGAACGAACGCAGAGAGTTTACGAAGATTGAACAGGAGTAATCGGAGTAGAGGGAGGGCACGAAGGAGGGCTGCCATTATCAGCTGCAACTTCGTTTTTTATAAAACCCTTTCGCGTCTTTCGTGTATTTCGCGGTTCGGTATCAATATCGCTCCATTTTTCCAACCGCAAAAAGCGCGAAAAGCACGAACATCTATTTGTAGTTCCGATTCAAACTACGCAACGCAAAACTGAGCAAATAAAAAAGAGGGCTTGCGCCCTCTTTTACACTCAGTCTTTGCGGTTAGCTTCTTTCACTTTTTCACCGAATTGTTGTCCAAACTCAAAGCACTGCTGCAGCTCCGCCTTATCAGCAGTCCATTTCAAGAAAAGGCTAGGTAAAGCCGCTGTAATGCCGCTGGCAGCCAAACCTGCTTCCAGTCGTTCCTGGGCGCCGCCATTCCAGCCAAAAGCGCCGAATGCACCGCCCAGCTTGTTTTGAGGCTTCAAGCCTTGCAGATAGGACGAAGCAGCTGCCATCGTCGCCAAAGGTCCGCTGTTATGCGCAGAAGAACCCAAAAGAATGCCCCCAGCCTCTAAGACAGCCAACGCAACATCGCTTAATTCCGTAGTAGAAATGCGCATCAGCCGCACTTCCACGCCAGTCGACGCCACGCCGTCCAAAATGCGCCGGGCCATTTGCTCCGTACTGCCCCACATTGTATCATACACAATTACTACGCGTTCGCGGTTTTCACCGCTGCCCCAGCGCTTATATGCCGCCAAAATATCCTTGATGTGACTGCGCCAAATCAAGCCATGACTAGGAGCAATCATGCTCAAAGGCAAGCTGCTCACTTTGTCCAGCGCCCGCACGACCAATTTGCCGAAAGGCATCAGAATATTAGCGTAGTATTTGGCCGCCTCATACAAAGCCACAGGCAATTCGTTTTCGTCATCAAAACGTTTGCTTGTGCAAAAATGCTGCCCAAAGGCATCATTGGAAAAAAGGATATTCTCCCCTTCCATGAAGGTAGCCATGGAATCTGGCCAATGCAGCATCGGCAGCGGCACGAAATGCAGCTTATTGCGGCCAATATCCAGCACATCGCCTTGCTTGACCGTCATAAAGTCGTATTCCTTGCCATAGTATTTAATGACTTCGTCCCGCCCTTGATTGGTAAGCACCACTTTTGCCTGAGGCGCCCGCTCCATCAGCTTAGGGAGTGAACCGGAATGGTCTGGTTCCACATGATTGGTAATCACATAATCAATCTTAGCAGGATCAACGATTTGACTGACACGTTCCAGCAATTCTTCACTATAGGGAGCTTTGACATTGTCAATCAGGCAAATCTTTTCATCCACAATCAAGTAGGAGTTGTATGTTACGCCCCGCGGCGTGTTATAGCCATGAAAATCACGCAAATTCCAGTCTACAGCACCCACATAATATACGCCACGAGCAATTTCGATTTGATTTAACATTCCCTTTTCCTCCTTGCAGCACAGCAGCTAAATAACTTACAGCAGCGACGGAGCCTGCTGCAAGGCTGCTTTAGCGTCTTCCATAATTTCATTGACAATTTCCGCGGCAGGCTGAACCCTCTTCAAGGGCAACAGGCTCTGGCCAGCTTGGACCATACCCTGTTCCACATCGCCGTCTACCGCCGCTTTACGGTTAGTGCCTGTGGCCAGTTTTTCCAGTTCTTCTTTCGGATGATGTTTATATTCCATCGAAATAAACATATCTGTAAACTGATTACGAACGCCTCGCACCGCATGGCCAATCGTTTGTCCCGTTACTACCGAATCCGTATCAGCCGCTTCGATCAAGCGCTGTTTGAAATTCGGATGCACCGCGCATTCTTCCGCCAACATAAAGCGAGTGCCAATCTGTACGCCCGCAGCGCCCATCACTAAAGCCGCCGCCAAGCCCCGCCCGTCGGCAAAGCCGCCGGCTACGATTACCGGCAAAGAAACCTCAGGAATAACCTGCGTCATTAAAGCCATCGTCGTCAGCACGCCGATATGACCGCCAGCTTCCATACCTTCTACAACAATAGCATCAGCGCCAGCCGCTTCCACGCGTTTAGCCAATTTCACATTCGGCACTACAGGAATCTTCTTAACGCCAGCTTCTTTCAGGCGCTCAAAGAAAGGTACCGGATTGCCGGCGCCAAGAGTCACAAAAGCAACTTTTTCCCGGCAGACAACCTCTACTAACTCATCTTTATTGGCAGCCATAAGCTGCACATTTACGCCGAAGGGCTTATTAGTCAACCGCCTAGCTTCGCTAATCTGCTCCTCCAACCACTCGGCTGAACGACCTCCAGAAGCAATAATTCCCGCTCCGCCAGCTTCCGAAACGGCAGCCGCCAAACGAGCTTCCGAAACCCAAGCCATACCGCCTTGTAAAATCGGGTATTGGATACCTAATAGTTGCGTCAATCTTGTTGTCATCTTCAGACTCTCCTTTGGCTCATGGAACCATTATTTTAATATTTTCTTACTTCAATTTCACGATTGATTGCAAAATTCCTGCATACTAAGCAGCAAATCAACAAACATGTTAAAAAATTATTTACCCTTTGAAAAAAGCTTTACAAGCGCATATATCGTCTCTATAATGAAAAATCATGCATAGGTGCATACTAACGCTATTTTCTCGGATATCTTTTCAGCAGGTCTTGTTTTTTCAGTGGCAAAGCCAAACGTTGCAAAGGGAAAGTGAGTGAAGTCGAATGACTGTCATCGGTAAGCACATCACAGCCGATATGTACGGCTGCAAATTTGAGTTGCTTGATGATCGGGACTATATCAAGCAAGCCGTTTTAGCCGCTATTGCCGAAGGCCAATTAACACTTCTGCAATACACCGATCATCCTCTGACGCCTCAGGGAGTCGCAGCCATTGCGCTTTTGACGGAAAGCCACATCAGCGTACATACCTATCCGCATTTAGGCTACGCGGCTGTCGACATTTTCACCTTCAGTGAAGCAGCCTTGCCAACCAAAGCGCTGCAAACATTGCGCCGACAGTTTAAACCGACCAAACTCAAAACCACCAATATCCGCCGCGGCGATTTCGGCTCGATCAGCGACATGAAACCGAAAACGCGCACGTTAGGCAATCCGCTGCGCCGGGTCAAAGATACCAGTACAAAGTTCATCAAATTTCTCAGCCGCTCGAGAAAGTAACTCCTAAGCTGCCAAGCGCCTCGCCAGAGGCGCTTTTTTCTTGCTTATTTGCTTATTTCCTCGTAACCGTCTACTAGAACCGCCACTTTGCCGGTCTTCGGATCAAAAAGCAGGCCGTGAATCGGCACATCGACAGGCACCAATGGATTACTGCGGATCGCAGCAACCGTCTGCTTTACATTCTCCACCGGATGATGAAATTGATCCACCCAATGTTCCAAATCGCCTTCAATCATCTTGATTGCGCTGGGATGAACGCCTCTGGCAATCATCTTAGCCTTTAAGTCTTGTGACGTACTATGAGCCATACCACAGTCCTCATGACCAATCACCATGATTTCCTGCACACCCAGTTCATAAATAGCAATCAACAAGCTGCGCACAACGGCCCCAAAAGGTCCTGTCACTGTATTGCCAGCAGTTTTAATTACCTTAGCTTGACCACGTTCGATGCCCAAGGCCGGTTCTAAAAAATCCACCAGACGCGTATCCATGCAAGTAAAAATCGCTAATTGCCGATTTGGATATTTACTGACCTCTCCGGCACCGCAGGGACAGCCTACTTCATTGGTATGACACTCGCAATACGCCTGCGGCAGGCTATGTATAAACTGTTCATTAGCCGCCAGAACCTGTTCCAGCATTGTCATAAGAATTCCTCCTGCGAATTATCTTCCACTCACATTGTCTCTTACCTAGAAGGACATCGTCAAGAGCGTTGAAAAAAGTTGCATTATACTGACAAAAAGAGGGCGCAGCCTCAAGGCGCGCCCTCTTTTCCATTCATACAGCAGCACTCTTATTGAGCAATGCCAAAACATCGATAGGTATTGGCCGTCGTCTGCCTGGCCACTTCTTCCACGCTCAGTCCCCGCAGTTCCGCCACTTTCTCCGCTACCAGCCGCACATGCAGCGGTTCATTGCGCCGTCCGCGATAAGGCGCCGGCGTCAAATACGGGCTGTCCGTTTCGAGCAATAATCGCTCAAAAGGAACTTCTTTAACAACCTCCGGCAGTTTAGCTGCATTTTTAAAAGTCAGTGTCCCGCCCACGGAAAGATAAAAACCCAGCTTTAGCACTTCTCTTGCCATCTCCAGGCTGCCGGAAAAGCAGTGGAACACGCCGCGCACGCCGCGGCCCGCTTCTTTGACCAAACGCAATATATCGCCATGCGCCTCCCGGTCATGAAGAATCACCGGCAAATCACATTCCTTGGCCAAGGCCAGCTGTTTGACAAATACCTCTTGCTGCACCGAACGAGGCGAAAAGTCATAATGATAATCCAACCCAATCTCGCCAATCGCAACTACTTTAGGATGCCGCGACCATTGAAGCAATTGTTCGTAAGCCGCCTCATCCGCCGAATCAGCGTCATGCGGATGAATGCCGACGGCTGCGTAAATCGCCGCATGCTGCTCCGCCAGCGCCAAAGCGGCGGCGGAGCTTTTCATGCAAGACCCTGGATTTACCATGCCGGCCAGGCCATTCGACAGCGCCCTGGCTATTACTTCGTCACGGTCAGCATCAAAGGCTTCATCATCCAAATGAGCATGCGAGTCAAAAAGCATGCTTACTTCACCTTGCTTCCAGGAGCCATGCCGGGAACTTCTACAACCTGCAGCACGCCATCGCAAGACGCAGCCAACACCATGCCTCTAGATTCAACGCCGCGAATTTTAGCGGCTTTCAAGTTGGCCACCAACACCACTTGCTTGCCCACAAGCGCTTCCGGCTCATAATGCTGGGCAATACCCGAAACTACCGTACGGGTTTCCTCTCCCAAATCCACCGTCAGTTTGAGCAATTTGTCCGCCTTGGGTACTTTTTCTGCGGCAATGACTTTGGCTACCCGCAAATCCATGCGGCCAAAGTCATCAATGGAAATTTCACCGTTCTCCGCAGCAGAAGCCGCCTTCTGCGGCGCTGCCGCCTGCTTTGCCTTGGCAGGGATTTCTGCAGCCGCAGTTTCTTCCTTCTCGATTTCAATACGCGGGAACAATGGTTCCGCCGCTGCTACCTGCGTTCCCTCCGGCAGTCCGCCCCAGGCCATATCCGCCATTTGAACAGAAGCCCAGTCCCAGGTCAACCCCAGCTGCGCCCAAATGCGCGGCGCCGTGTGCGGCAGGAAAGGAGCAATCAAGACTGCCGTCTGACGCAAGGTCTCCGCTAAATGATATAATACCGCCGCCAGCCGATCCGCCTGCTCCGGCTTCTTCGCCAGCGCCCACGGAGCCGTCTCGTCAATGTATTTATTGCTGCGGCCAATTAAAGCCCAAACACATTTCAAAGCTTCGGTTAAATCCATTTTTTCCATGGCGACGCGATAATCCGCCAGTGTTTTCTCGGTCAGTTGCCGCAAGGAAGCATCTACAGCCTCTTCTGTACGCCCCTGCAAGATCTTGCCGCCCTGAAAGCGTTCGATCATGCTGAGCGTGCGGTGAAGTAAATTTCCCAAGTCATTGGCCAAATCGGCGTTAATCCGTCCAATAAGAGCGTCTCTTGAAAAATTCCCGTCATTACCCAGGGCAATTTCCCGCAACAAGAAGTAACGGATGGCATCAGGGCCAAATTCATCAATCAATGCCACCGGATCAATGACATTTCCTTTAGACTTGGACATTTTATCTCCGTCCACCACCAGCCAGCCATGACCATAGACTTTCTTCGGCAAGGGCAAATCCAAGGCCATGAGAATAATCGGCCAAATAATCGAATGAAAACGGACAATTTCCTTGCCGACCAAATGAACATCCGCCGGCCAAAACTTCGCAAATTTCTCCGGATTATCCAGATAACCGGCTGCGGTCAAATAGTTGGACAAAGCGTCAAACCAAACGTAAACCACATGTTTTTTGTCAAAAGGCACCGGAATGCCCCAGTCAAAGGTTGTCCGAGATACGCACAAGTCTTCCAGACCGCTTTTGATGAAATTAATCATTTCATTGCGCCTAGAAGCAGGTTGAATAAAGTCTGGATTCTCTTCAATATGCTTTAAAAGACGGTCCTGGTATTTGGACATACGGAAGAAATAGCTTTCCTCCTGCACGACCTCCACCGGTCGTCCGCAATCCGGGCATTTGCCGTCCTGCAATTGCCGCTCCAGCCAGAACGTTTCGCAAGGCGTGCAATACCAGCCCTCATAGGCGGACTTATAAATATCGCCCTGTTCGTAAATGGTCTGGAAAATGTGCTGTACAACTTTATAGTGGCGCTCCTGGGTCGTGCGGATGAAATCGTCGTTAGAAATGCCTAATTTGCGCCACAGCTGTTGAAAAGAAGCAACAATGCCGTCAACATAACCAATAGGTGTTACGCCTTTTTCTTCTGCTTTACGCTGGATTTTCTGACCATGCTCGTCAGAACCTGTCAGAAAAAATACTTCTTTGCCTTCCAAGCGCTGGTATCTTGCTAAGCTGTCCGCAATGGTCGTGCAGTAAGCATGACCAATATGCAACCGATCACTCGGGTAATAAATGGGAGTAGAAATATAATACTTAGAACTGTTTCCCATGGTAATCCAACCTTTCTCTTTTGTAATCTTCTTCCTTTTTTCGCAGCAACCAACTTTGCCATATTCTCCCACAGAAGTACTCTAGACCTACTTTTCCAGTATATTTCCATATTACTTGCCGTTTTCAAAACACTTTTTCTCTATTTTTAAGAATTTAGACGTCATTTCGTACATATAAGAAAAGAAGAAAAATAACTCTTGACAAGCCTTTTGTGACATTTCCCTTATTTGACAGGATTTTTCATTTTTGTTACGCTGATTCCAGGTTGAGAGAATGACCTTTTCTATTATAAAAGACATTCTCCCATTTGTCGATTTTCTCAGATTAAGCAAGGAGGATTTATCTCATGAAATCTACAGGTATCGTTCGTAAGGTGGATGAACTCGGTCGCGTGGTTCTGCCCATCGAATTGCGCAGAACCCTCGACATCGCCGAAAAAGACGCTTTGGAAATTTACGTTGACAGTGACCGCATTGTTTTGCGCAAATACGAACCAGCTTGCATCTTTTGCGGCAGCGCGGATGGCATTACTAATTTCCGCGGTAAAAATGTCTGCAAACAGTGTGCCCTTTCCGTAGGAGAGGCCATTTAAGATTCTACAGCCTCTTTGATGACGGCTTGGTACAAATCACGACGGCCCAGTTTTTTTTGAGACGCTATCTTACGGATAGCGTCTTTTTTATGTTCTCCTGCCGCCACCAAGCGCTCCACTTCCGCCACAGCCTCCGCGATTTGGGCGGAGGGGTCCGCCTCAAGCGCCGCATCTGCTACTTTAGGTTCTGCGCCAGCGCAAAGCAAAGTAAACTCACCCCGCGGCGCAACGGTCTGAAAATGCGCCTCTATGGAAGCTAAGTCGCCTCGTACAAATTCCTCAAATTTTTTGGTCAGCTCCCGCACCGCTACCGCCTGGCGATTACCAAAGGCGCTTTGCAGTTCCTTCAAGGTAGCCAACAACCGGTGGGGCGCTTCGTAAAAGATCAGCGTCCCAGGATACGAGGCGGCTTCTTCCAAAAGAGCTCTTCTTTTTTTAGTTGTTTTGGGCAAAAAACCCAAAAACTGAAACTGCTCGCTTGGCAGCCCGGACGCAATCAACGAGGTCAACGCCGCATTGGCGCCTGGCAACGGCACCACCGGCACACCTGCATCAAGCGCCAGCCTGACAAGATCCGCTCCTGGATCAGCAATACCCGGCATACCTGCATCACTAACAAGAGCAATGCTTTCGCCAGCCAGCAGACGCTGCAGCAGTTCCGGACCGCGCTCCGCTTTATTGTGTTCGTGATAACTTACCAGCGGTTTATGAATTTCAAAATGAGTGAGCAGCTTACGGGAATGGCGCGTATCTTCCGCCGCTACCACATCCGCTTCCCGCAACACGCGCAACACGCGCAAAGTAATATCTTCCAGATTGCCAATAGGAGTCGGGCATAAATACAACATTCCCGGATGCATGACTAATCCTCCTCATTCTCATTAAAGCTGCGCCGGCGCAGCCTCATAGCAGATCCGCAATTGCGCCGTATAGGAGCCGTCGGCTTCATATACCACCAGAGGCGGCATTACCTCCAGCCCCGGCTTCCCGCCATGTATGCCTTCTACCAACAGCAAGTTAGCCGGCGCTCCCTCTCGGGGCTGCACTAGCTGTAAGCGTTTAGGCTCCAAATTCACTTCCCGCATCACAGCCAGTACATCCACCATTCGGTCCGCCCGATGCACCAAGGCCACACGGCCCCGAAACCGCACCAAACGCCGCGCCGCTTTCAGCACATCCGCCAACGTCGCCGTTACTTCCTGACGGGCCAGACCCTTTTGTACGCTGCCCCGCCCTCTTGCGGGCTGAAAATAAGGAGGATTGGCAACAACAACATCCCAAATACCGCCCGGCAGCTGTGGCAGCGCCTGGCGATAATCGCCGCAATGCACTTGAATTTGACCGTTGCGCCGGCTCAGTTGAATGCTCCGCGCCGCCCGGCTGGCCGCAGCCTCATCTAATTCCACCGCGGCTACCGCTCTGGCGCCTCGCGCAGCCAGCAACAAAGAAATAGCGCCGTTTCCCGCTCCCAGATCCACTACCTGATCTTGCGGACGCAGCCGTACAAAATGAGCCAGCAACACCGCATCCAGGGAAAAGCAAAAAGACCTGGGATGCTGAATAATGCGCAGCCCTCCCAGGCCTAAGTCGTCTACCCGCTCTGGGCGGCGCAGACGTACTCCGATCATGCTTTTTCCGCCACTTCTTCCCAGGACAGCTGCACGGTACCGCCCTGATCCGCCAATTCCACCGTCGCCATATGCTTGTTATTGCTGACAATGGTCACTTTGCCTTCTCCTTGCGGCGTCATCACAGTACTGCCTATCTTCGGCGGCTGAGCCTTCTTGCAGCATTTGCGATATCCATCGCTCTCATACTTCAAGCAACACATCAATCGTCCGCAAATGCCGGAAATTTTCGTAGGATTTAAAGAAAGATTCTGTTCCTTAGCCATGCGAATAGATACCGGCTCAAAATCACCCAAGAACGTAGCGCAGCACAAGGGCCGCCCGCAGCAGCCTATACCGCCCATCATTTTGGCTTCATCCCGAACACCAATCTGACGTAGTTCGATCCGCGTGCGGAATACGGCCGCCAAATCCTTAACAAGCTCCCGGAAATCAATCCGTCCGTCGGCGGTAAAATAGAAGATAATCTTATTAACATCAAAAGTATATTCTACATCCACCAATTTCATTGGCAGTTTGTGCTCTTCAATCTTTTTTTCACAAACCTTGAAGGCTTCCTCTTCCTTCGCCTTGTTTTGTTTGACTTTTTCCTTATCCTTGTGGTTGGCTTTGCGCAGCACCGACTTCAACGGCTGCACTACGCTTTCGTCTTCCACGTCCCGTACCGGTATGACCACCTCGCCAAATTCCAGTCCTCTGGCTGTTTCCACAATGACAGCGTCACCTAACGCCAATGTTCCCTCGCTAGGAGCAAAATAATAAATCTTGCCCGCTTTTTTAAAACGAACGCCTATTACCTTCGGCATAAAAACCCGAACCCTCCTTCGCTTCACTCACGGCAAGCCACAATGCCTCTAAGGCCAGCCGCAGCACGGCGTGAAACCGTATATTTCTGCGTGTTTCCTCAACGGCATGCAAGGCCTGCGTCAATCCCTTATCAGTCCACTGCTGAGACTCCTGATGCAACTCTTGCTCCAGGTCCGGATGAAATAATGGTATCGCCGCCTGTTGCCGCAGTACCAGCATATCACGTAACAGCAAGGAAAGATAGCGTAATCGCAGTTGAACCTGCGGCCGCTCCTCCTTGCCCCAAAGCTCACCAAGACGCCAAGCCGCCCTACCGCCGGCCTGCAGCGCCTGCCATACCTCATCCCGCAAGGTCTGCCGGCCTTCTTCTAAAAAGAGCAAGGCCTCCCCCAGGCTGCCAGCAGCTACGCTAGAAGCCAAGGCGGCTGCTTCCGGCGCAAAGCCCCTGCTCTGCAGCATATCCTTAAGAAGCGGCGCCGCTAACTTTTGCAACGGCACCAGGCAACAACGCGATCGCACTGTCGGCAGCAATTGTTCCACCCGTTGCGCCAATAGCATAAAATAAACTCCTGCCGGAGGTTCTTCCAACATTTTCAGCAAGCTATTGGCGGCTTCCTGATTCATCAGTTCGGCGCCGTCAATAAGCACAAAAAAACGCGCCTGGCCGCCGCTCAGCAACAAACGCGGCAACAGGGCGCGTATTTGGCTGATTTTTATGGCTGTTCCTTCCGGCCGCAGCACCTGCATTTGGGCGTGCTCCTCCAGTTCCACCTGCCGACAGGAGGAACAAACGCCGCAAGGGTGGTCTTGCTCCTGGCACAATAATGCCGCGATGAGCGTCTTGGCCGCCAACCGTTTGCCGACTCCGTCAATACCAGTGAATAAAAAAGCATGGGGCGATTGTTCCTGACGCAGCATCTGCTGCAAGGCTGTAACGGCAGCATCTTGTCCCTTTAAGGATTCCCAGCGCAGCATCATGTATAAAGATCTACCAGCATGCCGCGGATGGCATCCAGTTTCCCCATGATCTCCAATTGCTGCGACTGCCCCTGCCGCACATCTTCCGTCAAACCGGACAAGCTTTCGTCAATCTGCTTTACCAGCGTGTATACTTTCCGGCGTCCAAAACGGTCCCACCCTGTCTGCGATTGCAGGTTGTACATACGTCCTACGGCTTCGCCCACAAAGCGCTGCACCAATTGACGGTACTTTTTTAGTTCCCCGTAGGTCGGCACTTGCCCTAACTGCTCTCCTTGCGCCGTGATATCGTCCAGCAGTTTTCCCATGCGTTCCATATAGCCATCATCATTGGCTTTGCTCAAACTGGCGGAAAAACTCCGCCCGCTTTTTTCGGCGCGCTGGCCGCTTTCTTTTTCTTTGGGCAAGGGAATGGAGGAAATGCCTCTCGGATCAATTTTCATCGTTCATCCTCCTTATGGAACCACTGGCAAGCGATTCCATGAACAGCAGCCAGTTTGTTACACTTTTATATTATATCGGATGATCTCGCCGGAGAAAATATGCCTACTAAACAAGTTATGCTATAATTAGTCCGATTATGCAAAAAAAGGAGGCTTTTTATGAGCCGCATGATTGCCGGCGAACTCTTGGCCGGCATTATTTATGGAGATACGACGAATCAAGAATACGTTTATTTGCCCGCGGGAGAAGTAGGCAGCGAACCTGGCGTCTGCATTTTTGAATCTCACGAATCTTACCAGGACCTTTCTTTAGAAGAAGCAGCCCGTTTGGCAGCCCGCCTTTCTTTACGTCCGGTGCAGCATCCCCGGATGGGCCCTCGCTCTTTTTAGCCGTCCCAAGCGCAGAGCTCTAAGGCTCTATTGAGAATGTCCTTGTGAATCTCTTCAATGCAGCGCAGTTTTCCTTGGGGCGCACAGTTCACTTGCTGCCAACCGTATTGTACGGCCAATTGCCGGTATAAGGAGTAGCAGGCGTCCAAATACGCCGTATCTTGCTCATGAATGTCCCGCTTGCGCTGTTCACTTTCTCGAGCGGCGATCAATGCTGCACTGAGCGCAGGGGGAACATCCAAAAAGAAAACCGCATCCGGCACAGGGAGGGAAAATTTTTCAAATTCCAATTCCCACAGCCACTTTAAAAAAGCCTCTCTTTGCTCCCCTGGCTGCACTTTGACCGCTTGATGCACCATATTGGACGTTGCGTAACGATCGGCGATAACAATACCGCCTTGCCGATAAAATTCGCCCCAATCCGTATGATAGGAAGCAAAGCGGTCAACGGCATAAAACGAAGCAGCCGCATATGGATTGACATCAGCCGCACGTTGTCCGAACTCCCCTGCCAGATACATCTTGATGGCCCCAGCCGCAGGACTGTCATAATTAGGGAAAGACACCTTGCGCACCTTATGCCCCGCTTTGATCAGCGCCTCCACTAATAAGCGCGTCTGCGTAGCTTTACCGCAACCATCGCCTGCTTCTAAAATCAGAAGTTTTCCTTTTCTCATTTCCATACCACCCTTATCGTCTCCAAAGTAGTATCAGCCATACCTGACATATGCTGCCCTTGACGCTTACAGGCTGTAATCCAAGCAAGCACTTCCGCCGTTAATTCTTCCCCCGGTAAAACAAGGGGAATCCCCGGCGGATAAGGAGTGATTGCTTCCCCGGCGATCAGCCCTTGCGCCTCTTGCAGCAACACACTGCGATAGTCCGTCAGAGCCGCCTCTCGCGGCGTCATCCGTTGCGGCGGAACCGGCGGCAACGCCATTGTTTCTTTTGAAAAATATCCGGGAGCCGGCAGCTGCAATAACTGAGGCAGCCCTTGTCCCAAACGCTCCCAGTCCTGTTCGACATCAGCCAGGGACAGCAGCAGCAACAGCCGCGTTTCATCCGCCCATTCCACAGCAATGCCCTGACGTCGCAATTGAGCGGCCGCAGCGTGCCCCGACCAGCCTCGCACGGCCAGCGTAATCTTCGTAATATCCATTTGAAACGGCGCCGCAAGCGTCCCCGCCACGCCGCCAACTATATCTACGCCCGCCAAGGCTTGCCAGCGGCGGCGCAGCTGCTCCGCCTGCTCCCAAAGCTGGCGGAGCCTTTTTTTACCCTCTTGGGCCAGTTGCCAGCGCGCCGCATCTAAAGAGGCCATCAGAAGATAGCTGGGACTGGAAGACTGCAGCCACTGCAAGGCGCTTTTCAGCCGTCCCACATCCAGCGCACTATCTTGCCCCACATGAAGCCAGGAGCTTTGCGTCAGTGATCCGGCCAGTTTATGTGCGCTTTGCACGCAAGCGTCTGCGCCGCAGAGCAAAGCCGTAGGTAAAGAGCCATCCGGCAGCCAAGGAAAATGAACGCCATGGGCTTCATCGACAAGGGCCAGCAGTCCGTGCGTGCGGCAAATTCGAATCAACGCCGCTAAATCGCCGGTCACGCCTTGGTACGTCGGACTGACAAAAAAAGCCGCTTTGGCTTGGGGATGCTTCTTTACAGCTTGTAAAAAATCAGCGGCATCCAGCCCCAGCGGCATGCTGCTGGGTTCGTCTTGACGCACCTGCACAAAGATCGGCTTAGCCCCGGACAAGATCAACCCTGACAATACAGCGCGATGCGCATTGCGCGGCACCAAAATTTCATCTCCCGGCTGCAGACAGGCTAAAAGCAACGCTGCAATTCCAACGCTGCTGCCATTGATCAGAAAAAAAGAAGCCGCCGCTCCGTAAAGATCGGCCAACAGACTTTGCGCTTCGGCAATGCAGCCCTCCGGCTCCTGTAAATCATCCAGACCGGCAATCTCCGTCACATCCGCCTGCCACAGCTTAACGCCCAGCAGATCCTGCGCCGGCTGCGGCGCTCCCAGGCCGCCTTTATGTCCCGGCATATGCTGGCGCAGCGCGTTCTCCCCGATATACTGTTCCAACGCCTTTACCAAAGGCAAGCGACTTTGATCCATGTATTCTCCTTGCACTTCATCAGACTTGACACAAACAGAGGAAATCTGCACAATTATGCAGAACTTCATGTTCAGTATACCACTAAAAGGAGCATCTGTATGAAGCATATAGCGATTCTTACCGGCGGCGGCGATTGCCCTGGCCTTAACGCCGTCATCCGCAGCGTTGTCAAAATGGCCTCACAGCATAACATTAAAGTCACTGGCATAAAAAATGGCTTTTCCGGTTTAATTCATGGCAAAACCCTACGCTTGAATCTCCAAAGCGTCAGCGGTCTTTTACATCGCGGCGGCACCATTTTAGGCACAACCAACCGCGACAACCCGTTTTCCTATGCCTGCAAAAGCGGCGAAGCATGCATCTATGTCGATAAAAGCCAGGACGTTCTGGATCATTTGAAACAATGGGAAATCGACGGCCTTATCGTCGTCGGCGGCGACGGCTCTTTGCATATCGCCAACCAATTTGCCGCTTTAGGGGTCCCCATTGTCGGCGTTCCCAAAACCATTGACAATGATTTATCCGCCACAGACTACACCTTTGGCTTCGAGTCTGCTGTCACTACCGCCGTAGACGCCCTTGATAAATTACATACTACCGCCGAATCCCATCATCGGGTCATGCTTTTGGAAGTAATGGGACGCTACACAGGCTGGATTGCCTTACAGGCCGGCATTGCCGGCGGCGCGGATGTGATTGTGATCCCGGAAATTCCTTATGACATCAAAAAAATCATCACGGCCATCAAAAAACGGCGCTCTTTAGGAAAAAGCTTCAGTATCATTGTCGTTGCGGAAGGAGCCAAAGCGCTGGGCGGCAGCTATACCATCCAACGTTTGGTAGAAGGCAGCCCCGATCCGCAGCGTTTAGGAGGCGTCAGCCACCATCTGGCCAATGATATCGAAGCGCTTACTACCTTGGAAACGCGGGTTACTATCCTAGGCCACCTGCAACGAGGCGGCTCTCCCACTGCTTTTGACCGTCTTTTGGCCTCCCGCTATGGAACAGCGGCCGTCCAATGCCTGCTAGACGGAAAATTCGGCTGCATGACCGCCCTGCACGGCTCCGAGATCGTCTCTGTCCCCTTAGCAAGCGCGGTCGGCGAACTTAAAACCGTCCCCATTCACGGCGAGCTTGTGCAAACTGCTAAAAATCTGGGCATTTCCTTTGGAGACTGATAAAACCAAGTTCTGCAATAGCAAAGGACGGCCTGCAGAAAGAATGCCTCTTCCAGGACCGTCCTGATGCACTACCCTTACTCTAACTCGTCCGTTTCTTCCAAGGGGATTTTCAAAAACAGCTGTGTTCCCGCTCCTGGCTCAGACTGAACACGCAAATCCCCTTTTAAAATGTTAGCGCGCTCTCGCATCCCCAGTAACCCGAAGCATTCGTCGGAAATCTTTTCATCCAAAGAAAAACCTATCCCGTCGTCCTGAATCAAGACCTGCAATGTTTTCGGACGATATTCCATGACCACCTGAACCTGTTTCGCTTTGGCATGTTTTTCCACATTATGCAAGGCCTCCTGTACAATACGAAAAACAGCCGTCTCCCGATAGGCGTCCATGCTTACTTCTTTGCCAATCACACGCAGCTGCGCTTCTATGCCGCTTTGCTCCCGGCAGCTCTGGCAAAGCCCTTTCAAGGTCGCTACCAAGCCTAAATCGTCTAAGGACATCGGGCGTAAGTCGCAGATAATTTTGCGCACCTCCCGCAAACAGCCTCGTACCTGCTCGCGCAAATCCGCCAGCTCCGCTTTTGCTCGCTGACTATCGCGATCTACCATACGTTCGCAAATTTCCGTGCGAAATACCAAATTCGCCATAGTCTGCGCCGGACCGTCGTGAATTTCCCGGGCCACGCGACGCCGTTCCTCTTCCTGGGCGTGAATAATCTGCGCCCCCAGGCGCTGGGTCTGCTGCAAGGATTCGATATGCACCACTACATCATCCATTTGCGTCCCCAGATAGCCCAGAACAGCCCCTACCTGCGAAACCAGACGCTGCGCCTTGTGCGCCGTCAGCTCCAGCGTTCGCAAACGAAGCTCCATTTCATCCCGGCGCAAGCGCAGATTCAGCTCGCATTCTCTGGCTACCGCCAGCTCCACCTGTAAATCTCGCGCCATATCATAGGCTTTGCGAACGTCCTCTTCACTAAACTGACGAAAGCATTTGCTTACCTCCATCAAGTTAATGCGAGCTTGCTTCTCCTTGATTTCCAGCTTGTCTACCCGATCAATGGTAGTTGCCGCCTCTTCTTTCAGGCGCAGCAAATCCCGGCGCAGCTTTTCCACCTCGCCGCAAGCGGCTTCATACACATCATATATCTCGCTTTTGCTTTCCTCAATCGCTTCTACCGTTCGTTTCACGATCGAGTCGAGCATTTTCGCATCCAATTTTGTTGCGCTGACGTCCATTTTTGGCCCCCCCTGTTCTTTCCTTCTCCCTTGCTAAAAAAAAAGCATTCGCAGAACCTCATCTTCTGCGAATGCTTTTTTCGCGACCCCGCACAGCCATGCTAACGTCTCAGTTGCAGTCCTGCCTGGCTCAGGTGCTGCACAACACGTCACTAAGAACAGGTTAACCTGCCAAAACAGCTGCCTTGCGCCGCCTCTTCCTCATTGGTTCGTCTTAAAAACGCCAAGCAAGGAAGGTAGTCTTTCAAGCCGAACCGTCATTAAACCGCCCTGCTTGTCCAACTCTTTCATTTAAACATTAGCAAAAGACTTGAATTGCGTCAATATTCCCTTATTAAATTAATCAGCAACTTTTTAAAAGCAGCGTTAAGCGAGTCAGCGCTTCCGGCCAAGCAGCCGCAAACGCTTCTGCTTCTCCGCAAACAGCAGCCACGCCCGCAGGCATGTTCTTTCTTTCTATCTGCCGCCCTTGTTGCTGCAAAAGAGCGTACAATTTCTCTGCAGCCGCCTCGTCAGTGGAAAAGCAAGGCACTTCTTCCGCATAGTCTTGGCGGTGCTTTAGATCGTCCCATTCTTCTTCGCGCATGGGACGATACATGCCCTTAAAGGCAGCCAGCGTTTCTTTCGCCATCAGCCATTTTACCGCCATTTCCGCACTAAACTGCAAGGTATGCGTGACCCAGCAATAGGCGCCGCTAGCCACTGCTGCCGCCTCATCCAATTCGCGCCCCTGCAGCGTTTTTTCGCCAGCCTCTATCTTCATAGCTCCTGCCTCCTAGCTTCTGCTGATACTGCCACTCGAGCCTGCATTTTATGCCGGCGAAATAGGTAGACTCCAAGGACCATCAAAACGCTTACAAGTACAAAGCCGATAATTGCTTCGGTCTTATACTTTTCAAACATGGCCAACGCTTGGGCGCCGTAATAGTAAATCAACAGCCCTTCCACCAAAAACCGTTTCGCGCGTCCCAAAAAAGAAAAGACAAAGAAAAGGCCCAAATTTACACGAAAAGCGCCAGCGCTAATGGAAACAAACTTATAAGGAATCGGCGACATAGCCGCCAAAAACACCGCCAAGGCGCCATACTTTTCCATCCAACAGCGGATTGTCTCTAAATGCCGCTCTGGAACAATACGCCGCAATGCGGGTTCACCAAAGCGATGGCCGCCGTAATAGCCGATAAAACCGCCCAAAACCGAAGTAAGGGTCGTCCAGACGGCATACCAGATCGCTTGTTCTGGATTAGCCAGCGCCATGGGGATCAGCAGTAAATCCGGTAAAATGGGAGAAATAAAAGACTCCAGGAATGCCACGGCCAGCAGCCCCCATAAACCATATGTTTGAAAAAAGGCGACTCCGTCCTGCAGCCAGGCTGTCTCCATGCTTCGCACCTGTCCTTCCTAAACCTAAACATCACTGTCTTTGTTCTTTGGCAAATCTCATTCTTATATTATAGCAATCTCTGGAGGTCACTGCAATTGCTTTTGCCGTTCCTTGCGCAACAACAAGGCCTGCCGCAAAACGTCTGCTTCATTTTTTAGCATTCCGCTTTGAATGCGCTGCAGCAAATTTTTCTGAAACGCCCCAACTTGCGGCCCTCTGCCCAACTCCGCCGCAATGTCGCCGCCGGAAATGGCCAGCTGCGAGACAAAAAAGGGCGTCTGTTGCAAAATGGGCTCCACCTTCTGCAACAACTGCTCTAACGAATCGTTCGGCTTCGTGCGCGTCGCTGTCGCATCCGCCCAATATAAAGCAAAAAGCTGCATTACTGCTTGCCGTAACTCCTCTACGTCACGGAACGCGACCGCGCGTTTGCGCAGCCAGCGCACCACGGATTTACGCGACAAATCCGGCGCGTGCATATGGTTTCTAACCAGCCACACTGCACGTTTAGCCACTTGCGGATCTACACGCAGGCGGCTTAGTATATTTTCTGCAAGTTCCGTGCCTACCACGTCATGACGATGGTCCGTCCACTCGCCCTGCGCGTTTACCCCCCGCACTCCTGGCAATCCCTTCGCCACATCATGAAGCAGCGCCGCCCAACGCAACGCCAACTGCGGCTCAATCCGTTCCACTGTATCCAACACATGACGCCATGCATTCAAACGATGATGCTTCGGATTTTGCGGCAGTTGATATAGATGCATAAGTTCCGGCAAAATAGGCACGTTCTGCGCCACGCCCTCGTCTTTTGCCCGACAAGTTTCGGCAAGCAGCCCGGTCATGCGCAAAACATGAATTCCCTTCGCTGCATGCCTAGCCAGGAGAGTCTTCTCCAATTCATTGCGCACCCGTTCCACCGATAACCCCCTCACCCGCTCTCGGTTGGCTACAATGGCCGGGAAAATGTCCGTATCGAAAGAAAAACCCAACTGCGCCATAAATCGAGCGGCTCGAAACATGCGCAAACCATCTTCGGCAAAACGAACCGTAGCCTCGCCTACCGCCCGAATACGTCCTAAACGCAAATCGCTCAAACCGCCAAAAGGATCATATAAATCGCCGTTCACATCCAGGCATAAGGTATTAATCGTAAAGTCCCGGCGGCTTAAGTCTTCCAACAAGGAGTCGCCCCACTCCACTTTTTTCGGCCTGTGGCTGTCTTCGCCATATTCTTCCCGGCGGAAAGTAGTGACATCATAAGGAATGCCTGCAATTACAACCAGCACACTGCCGAATCTCGCGCCCACGTCGCTGGTCTTCCAGCCCCGCCTGATAGCCATAGCGCGAATATCGTCCGGCTTGGCATTCGTGCAGATATCAACATCAATATGGTTCACGCCGAGGAACAAATCCCGCACTGCACCGCCTACCATATAGGCTTGCCAACCTTCCTGGGTCAGAGCTTCAAGAATTTTTCGGGCTTGCTTCATAACCGCCTCCACGTCTCCTTGCACTTTCAACCACATGGCAGCTATCGCCTCATTTCCGCATGCACGCCTGCAAAATCAAGCACTGTGTGGTGTACCGCTTACGCTTTCTTTTCCATTTCATTATAGCATGAACCCTGCCAGAGAGCCTCTGCTTTAGCAGACTTTCGCCGCATTGTGTCGAAATGATGACTTTTTTGCTATGCCTGCAGGAACTGACTAAGCTACGCCGAAATCAAAAGACGGGATAGACTGCACTAATCTATATTGATTGAATCAGCATAAGTAAAGGAGCATCTACATGTCAGACACCAATAGCGATGATTTATTATCACCACGCGCCGCTTTCGCTTTGCGGGTGCTTACGGTTGTTCTCTTAGCCATCGGGTTGGCCTTGGGAGTGTATTTCTGGTACCAAAACACCTCTACCCTAAAAAGTTCGGACGCCCGCATTCAAGGAGCTCTCTATAGCCAAACAGCTCGGGCTTCCGGTCAAATTTTAGAAGTTCTCGTAAAAGACGGCGACGTCGTCGAAAAGGGAACCCCCTTGCTCACACTGCACTTTCCTGAGTTAGATAAGCAAAAAGAAGACGCTTCAACCGCGCTTGTCGCTGCCCGGGCGCTTTACGCACAGGTCAGCCAAGGCCGCCGAGGTCAACCGCTGCAAACCGGCGGCAGTATTGACAGCGGCGCCGTAGCGCGCCTGGAGCAAGCCGCCCAGCATTACCAAAAAATGCAAGAATTGTATGCACTAGGCGGCATCAGCGCCGCCGCGCGTGATCGCGCCGCCAGCGCCTACGAACAAGCCCGCCAGGAAGCCAGCGCCGCTCCGACCATGATCACAACCCCTAATCAGCCCCCGGATCCTAACGAAGTTCGCATGGCTCAACAGCAAATCCAGCAAGCGGAACAGAAATTAGCGGCCTTACAGGCTTTAGAACAGCAAAAAATTGTCACTGCTCCAACTAGCGGCACTATTTCCTTACTTAGCGTTCGCGCCGGGGATAATGTTGCCATCGGTCAACCTTTGCTGGCGGTCATCTCCAATACCGAACTTTGGCTCACCGTCCGAGTCGATACAAGCGACGCCCTCAGACTGCAAACCGGTCAAAGCGTAAATTTCGTCCTACGTGATTTGCCGGGGCAAACCTTCACCGGCGAAGTGCTGGAAACCTCCGCTGCCGGAGCAACCGGACAACGCCAGCCAATTAAGGTGTCCCTCCCAAACGAAACTCCTTCTCCCTTCAAGTCCGGCATGTTGGCGGACGCTGAATTTATATTTTAGCCGGCCAACGTCCTTCAGGCAAAACAATCGTCTTTCGGGGCAAGGCCTTCTTCTCAGGCCAGACATACACATAGGCTTCCCATTCCTGGCCGTCGTCGCTGCACACAAGGCAGCGGCGGCGGTCATATTCATTACGTGTATCATCTTCTCCAAAATATTCTTCCAACGCATCTAGCACCTGCAAGGCCTTCTCTGGATTCTTAAGCTGCAGGCATTCTCCCCAAACTACGCCTTCTTCTTCAAGAAGCACCGCCGGATAACCGCGGTCTGCAAGATGGTACAACCTCCCGTTAATGCGCCCTCGCCACTTCTTTTGCACATACGAAGCCGCTACTGCCTCATTAGCTTGCCCAGACTGCAAAGTCCCGTAAACAAATACCAGACAGCCCTCCGACTCTCCTCTTGTTTTCATTACGTTTCCTCCTTAGATAAGAAAAGAACTGTGATGCCTCTTGCGAGGCTTTCACAGTTCTTCTTGCTTTCTTCTTACGGCTGAAAATGATCTTTTACAGCCATCACCGCCGCAAAGGCGTGCTCCGCTGCATTCAGCGTCCGTTCCAGATCGCTTTCGCTGTGAGCCGCTGACACAAAAGCCGCTTCAAACTGCGAAGGCGCCACGTAAATTCCTTGCGCCAACAGAGTGTGGAAGTACGTGCAGAAGGCATCCAAATCAGCCTGCTGGGCAGTCCGATAATCCAAAACCGGTCCTGCATGGAAAAAGAGACCGAACATCCCGCCCAAATGGCAGGTACTCACAGGCAGCGCATATTTGGCAGCCCGACCATAGAGGCCTTGCGCCAAGGTCGCCGTCTTTCGGGACAATTCATCATAAAAGCCTTTTGTCTCCATCAGCAAACGCAGCGTGGCAATGCCGGCGGTCATCGCCAAGGGATTGCCGCTCAGCGTACCAGCCTGATAAACCGGCCCTGCCGGAGCAATGCATTCCATAATATCCTTGCGGCCGCCGTATGCGCCAACAGGCAAGCCGCCGCCAATGATTTTCCCTAAGCAAGTTAAGTCCGGCTTGATTCCATAGACGCTTTGCGCTCCGCCCAGAGCCACCCGGAAACCGGTCATGACTTCGTCGAAAATCAACAAGGCGCCGTATTTGCTGGTTAAATCCCGCACGCCCTGCAAATAGCCGTCGCGCGGCAGCACCATGCCCATATTACCAGCCACTGGCTCAATAATGACAGCTGCAATCTCCTGCGGATTGGCTTCAAAAGCGGCAGTCAGCGCCTGCAGATCATTATATTCTACAGTCAGCGTGTTACCAGCCACTTCGCCAGTCACTCCCGGACTATCAGGAACCCCCAGGGTAGCCGCGCCAGAGCCCGCTTTGACCAACAGGCTGTCATGATGTCCATGATAGCAGCCGGCAAATTTAACTATTTTGCTGCGTCCGGTAAAAGCCCTAGCCAAACGCAGCACGCTCATCGTCGCCTCCGTGCCGGAATTGACCATGCGCACCAGTTCCATCGACGGTACGCAGTGCCGCACCATCTCCGTCAGCTCTGTTTCCAACAGCGTCGGCGCGCCATAGCTGGTGCCTTTCCGAATCGCCTTCTCCAGCGCTTCAGTGACTTGCGGGTGGGCGTGACCCAAAATCATCGGCCCCCAGGAGCCAATGTAGTCA
>NZ_JAQUZF010000142.1:0-5627 GCF_028691475.1 Anaeromusa sp. | reverse complement strand
ATAAAATCGAAGAACTGATGTCAGCTCTTAGTTTAAAAAAGAAATTTTTAATGACTTCCTTCACCTTGCGGCAAAGGTTGCCTCGCACATCTGGCTTGTTTGCATCGTTCAGTTTTCAAGGAGCACTTGTGTCGCTTGTTGTTCTCAGCGGCAACGTGGTTTATTATGCCACATTGCTTCTTTCTTGTCAACCGGCTTTTTCATTCGCTGCTTGCGCTGCGTTTGCTGCTGGCTGTTGGGGTGTTCCCCGAAGCGACGAGGGTTAGTATACCATGGCAGAAGCAGCCTTGTCAACGCACTTTCTGTTCTTTTCTTTCCGCAGGCAAATTCCTCTTGCCAGTCGGCATACGGTTTGTTATAAAGGAAACAACACACAGTGAAAGAAGGAATAAAACAATGCCTTACTGTTATGCTGTCTGGGATATTGACGGTACTCTGCTGCGATCCGCCAAAGCCGGCCTCTATGCATTTGAAGAAGCCATGCTGCTTTTCTTCCAAAAAAAGGCCTCCTTGGATACCATTCCCACAGCAGGGCGCACCGACTGGTTTATTGCCAGAACCATCTTTGAACGCTTCGGCTATGCTAACGCCTCTCCGATCGAACGGCAGAACTTTATTGAACTTTATGAATCCCTGTTGCCAGCCCATTTAAAAGCACGCCAGGGGGTTGTGCTTCCCGGCGTGAAAGAATCCTTGGCCTGGAGCCAGCAACAGCCGCAAATCAAAACGCTGTTGCTTACTGGCAATACCCGCCAAGGCGCCCTTGCGAAATTGACTCATTATGGTTTAAAAGACTTCTTTGACTTCGACGCCAGCATCTTCTGCGATTTTGATGAAGAGCGCAATGAATTGTCCCGCCGTCTTTGGCTAGATCTGCAAAGTAAGCAAGCCGCCCTCACCGGACAGCAGATCCTTATTATTGGCGATACTCCTCATGACATTCTTTGCGGTCAAGCGATAGGCGCTCATACTGCTGCCGTTGCCACCGGCCAATACGCAACAACCGAGTTGCTTTCCTTCAACCCATCCGCAGTCTACCAGCAGCTGCCGGAACCGAAAACACTCTTTGCTCCCCTTGGAAAGTAAGGTATCCTTCTAACTTCAAAAAAAGCAATTCCGTTACGCCTTCTAGGTCAAGCGGAATTACTTTTTCTTTACTACTCGGTTCTCTTGTTCGTTCCCCAGTTTTTACTCACCGCACGGTTCCCACGAAAACACATCGCGTTCCGACTGGGCCGCTATTACTTCCACATTCCATTTTCCGGCCACAGACTGCTCTAGCAGATACTGCGCCACTTTACCTACCATCAACTTTTCCGTACCAAAATGTCCTGCGTCAAGCAACGCCAAACCGCTGTTTTGAGCCTGCTGCGCTTCGTGATACTTTATATCTCCGGTTATCAGCACATCGGCGCCGCGAAAAGCCGCCTTGCCGATTAAGCTGGAACCGGCGCCGCCGCAAACGGCGGCTTTACGGATGATTTTTTGCGAATCCCCCACCAGCCGTACGCCCGGCAAATCGAGCTTTCTTGCCACCTGCTTGGCTAGCTCCGCCAACGTCATCTCCCCGCGCAGCAAGCCGATACGACCTAAACCTCCTTCACGACGCTCATTGACGAGCGGATACAAGTCATAGGCAACTTCCTCATAAGGGTGACTGCGCAGCATGGCTCGCAACGCCCGCCCGGATATACGCTGCGGCAAAATCGTTTCCAAGCGAATTTCCGGCGTTCTTTCTAGTTTTCCCTGTTTCCCTTTATAAGGATTGGTTCCTTCCAAAGGCAAGAATGTTCCTTCGCCAGCGCTTTGAAAGCTGCAATGACTATAGCGGCCAATATGACCTGCTCCAGCGCGAGCCAGCGCGTCTTGCACCGCTTCGACTGCTTCAACCGGCACAAAGACGACTAATTTTAGGAGTTTTTCTTCCGGTCCCGCTTGCAAAACATCCACATTCTGCAGCTCCAGCGCTTCCGCCAGCCAATCGTTCAAGCCGCCTGTGGCATAGTCGAGATTGGTATGCGCTGCGACAAGGGCCACATTGTCCCGCAAAAATTGCTGCAGTAATTTCCCCGGAAAACGATCCGTGTGAATCTGCTCTAACGGTTTAAAGATAAACGGATGATGCGCTACGATCAAGTCGGCCTCAACTTTTTTTGCTTCGGCCGCCACGGCTTCATTTACATCCAAGGCCACCAGAACACGCCGAATCTCTTGCGCTCCCTGCCCTAGCTGCAAGCCGACGCGATCCCATTCTTCCGCCAAACGCCGCGGCGCTAATTGCTCCAGCGCCTCCATTATTACCTGCAGTTTTACAGACATTTTCTTTTCGCCTCCATCGCCGCAATTCGTTCACAAAGATCCTTATACCGCTGTGTATTAACAGCATCCTTGCTTTTTCTCATCTCCATGGCAACACTACGTGCATGTTCAAGTCGTTCATCCAACAGCCGCGCTAGCAATGGATGTCGTTTTTGCCATAAAAGCGGACCGATATCAAATAAAATATCTTCCTCTAGCTTCGTCGCATTTCCCGGCTCCGCCACTAGGAACTCATAGAGCCGCCCTTCTTCTTCTAGTAAATCTTCCTTTACTACTGCAAAATTATGTACTCCTAGCCAGCGGCGCAACGCACCGGAACCGATCATAGGCTGCAAAATCAGTCGCTTAGCACCCGCCACAACCTCCGGCTGCGCCTCAAAGATCTGAATCATAGTAACAGCCCCCATGCCGGCCAAGATCAACACGTCCGCTTCCTCCGGCTGCAGCACCGCTAAACCATCACCATGGCGCACTGAAATAGATTCCGAAAGCCCGGCTTCCGCAACCGCCTCGCAAGCCGTTTCAAAAGGACCTTTATGCACGTCGCCGGCTATAGCGCGTAAACACCGTCCGGTACCAACAAGATATAAGGGCAATAGCGCATGATCCGTACCAATATCCGCAGGAACGCTGCCTGCGGGAACTTCCTCCGCCAGCGCCTGCAGCCGTTTACTCAATGTAGGAATGTTCATGATCTTCCTCCTAAATAATAAACCCGCAGTCTAAAGACTGCGGGTTTATTATATCACGCCCTGCCTGTAATCAGGAAACCTTTTCCGCTTCCACAGACGGCGTCTGTGTCTTCATGCGGTACACGACTTCATTGACGACAACATAAATAAATGTATTGATCGTCAGCGCCACAAAACCAGCATTCAAATGAATGCTTCCTAAGGTAAAGGGATCCATTTTGTTCAAAATCAAGGTAAATACCAGTAGTTCTCCTATTAACAAGCCGGCAATAGCGCCTTCCTTCGACGCCTTACGCCAAAACAAGCCTAAAACGATCATAGGAAAAAATTGCGTCACTCCTGAATAACCAGTCAAAAGCAAATTGACCAGCATGTTCGGCAGGAAAATAGCTAGCAGCAAGGCTACCCCTGTAAGCAGCAGGACCACAAAGCGCGCCACGCGTCCAATCTCATTGGGGCTCATATTTTTACCGGCCGTTTTACCGTAAATATTGCGCGAAACCAGCATAGAAGTGGAAAGAATCAAATCTGCCGCCGGAATCATGCAAGCCAACGCCCCGGCCCCGCCTACCAGTCCTAAGACCCAGCCGGGAAAGAGATTTTGTACAACTGCCATAAAAGCCATGTCCGGCACCTTCAAGGCTGGCTCTAAAACCAGTAAAGCCGTAAAGCCCACAAGCATGGGAAATAAAAGACAATATTGGTATAATGGCAGATATACCGCATTGTGACGAAGAACCTCCGGGGATCTCGCACTGAAAGTATTAGCGGAAAAATGAGGCCACATGTAAAAACCCAAGCTAGTAACTACCAACGTAGACATAGCCCAAGTCACATCTAGATTAGGCGTTCCTCCCGGTAAGGATAAAAAACCGGGCTTCGCTGTATCCAAGGCTTCAAACATGCCGCCGACACTGCCGAAATAATGGTACGGTAAGTAGAGACCAAAAAAGACAACCGCCACCATCATAATGGTATCCTTAATAACGGCCGTAGAGGCAACCCCTTTCAAGCCGCTTACATACACAAACGTCGCTACAAGAGAAAAAGCGATCAACATAGCCGGAACCCGGGTAATCTGTCCGTAGGAACAAGTTTCAATAATAAGTCCTAAGCCAGTCAGCTGCAATTGCAGATATGGCAGTAAAAAAGCAACACCAACTAAGGCGGTCCCAAAAGCCAATTTTTCACTTTTATATAAATGCGCGATTAAATCAGGCTGCGTCAAAAGCTTGTTAGCATGACCGACTTCGCAAATTTTGGGCAGCACATGGTAGCCAACCACATAAGCCAAGCCACCATAACCTAAAATATAGAAAATTGGGCCGCCCTTGGCGTAGGCCCAACCGCTGGCGCCTAAAAAAGCAAAAGCTGTGTAAATTTCTCCAGCCAACACAAACCAGTTCAGCCAGCGTCCAAAACTACGTCCGCCAACCGCCCAGCCTTCAAGGTCCAACTTATTTTTCATGCCGGGAACCATACCGATAACAAAAACCAGCCCCAGCATAACGGCAATCACCACTAAAGAAGTAACTTCATTCGTCATCGCAGATTCCCCCTTTCTTCTCTTCCTTTATCAAGATGATACAAAACACTGAGGCAGAGAAAAGCAATAAACACACCAGCAACCAGCCAAAAGGCCAAAAAAGGCAGGCCCATCACCAATGGCTTAACCCGATTGGCAAAAGGCAAAAAAGCAATGGTCCAGACAAACGGTATCAGGGTCAGCAGTACTCTAAGCCATTTCATAGACATTCCCCTTTCATGCATTCGCGCTTATATCGTAAACAGAGCCACCTCTGCTGTATTTATTGTTTTCCCAATTTCCAAATACTCCGCAGCATAATCTCCACGCCTTTAGGCAGCATCTCTTCATCTAAATCAAATCGCGGATGGTGATGCGGGTATACGCTGCCTGCAGCTTCATTGCCAATCCCCAAAAAGAAGAAAGCACCTTTAGTCTTTTCCAGATAATGTGAAAAATCCTCCGCCCCTAACACTGGTGGCATGTTGAACAGTCCGTCCTCGCCAAGCGCTTCTTTAGAAGCTTGCGCCACAACGCTGGCAACCTCCGGATTATTAATCACAGGCGGATACCCTTTGATAATATCAACCTTGCATTGCGCGCCCATAGCATTGGCAATGCCGCTGCTCATTTTCCGTATATGATCATGAATCGCATTCCGTACCGCATCGTCAAAAGTACGCACAGTTCCTTTAATAAGCGCCGTATCGGGAATGATATTAAAAGCGTCTCCTGACTTGAAGATGCCCACGGAAACAACTCCATGTTCCATCGGGTTTACCAAACTAGACGTAATCGTTTTCAAGGCATTGATAATCTGTGCGCCAATCCAAATCGGGTCCACTGTTTGATGCGGCAGCGAACCATGGCCGCCGCGTCCTTGAATTTCAATCGAAAATTCGTCCGGCGCCGCCATCATGGCTTCCGGCAGCACTAATACCTTCCCGCTGGGAACATCTTTCCAGACATGCGTTCCCAATACATAATCCACGCTTTCTAGAGCGCCTGCAGCAATCATGGGGGCTGCGCCCCCTGGCAGCTGTTCTTCACTGGGTTGGAACAAAAAACGCACCGTTCCGGGCAGTTCCGCC